>NZ_JBHWUI010000014.1:0-85733 GCF_042737525.1 Kitasatospora sp. NPDC059973
GTCGGGGTCTTCCTCGCCTACTCGAGCAGGCTGGGCCGGACGTTGATCGACCGGGCTCTCTACCTGCCGAAGTCCTGGACGGACGACCGAGAGCGCTGTCGGGCGGCGGGGATCGGTGACGAGGTCGAGTTCGCCACCAAGGTCCAGCTCGCGAGGGCGATGGTCCGCCGTGCGATCGACGACCGGATCCCGTTCCGGTGGGTGACCGCGGATGCCGGCTACGGCTACAGCAAGGGCTGGCGCTACGAGTTGGAGCAGGCCGACGTCTTCCACGTCGTCGCCACCACCCGCCACGACACCGTCGTCACCTGGCGGGCCATGGACCACCGGCTGCACGACCTGATGGCCGACCTGCCCCGGCAGAAGTGGAAGCGCCGCTCCTGCGGCGACGGCGCGCACGGCCCCAGGGTCTACGACTGGGCGCGTGTCGAGGTCCGGCCCTGGCATCGTCCGGACCGGCGGCACTGGGTCCTGGCCCGCCGTAGCATCACCGACCCCGCAAAGATCGCCTACTACATCGCCTACGCGCCCGCCGAGGCCACACTGGGCGAGTTGATCGCCGTCGCGGGTGCCCGCTGGGCGATCGAGGAGTGCTTCCAGAGCGCGAAGGGCCAGTGCGGCTTGGACGACTACCAGGTCCGTCGCCACCAGGGCTGGTACCGGCACATCACCCTCGCCATGGCCGCCCACGCCTACCTCACTGTCATGCGGGCCCAGCAGCTCGAAAGGGGGCCGGACCTAATCGAACGCCAGACCTGATACCCCTCACTGTCCCCGAGATCCGCCGACTGATCACCCATCTCACCCGGCCTGTCCGCTGCAGCATCGACCACGTCCTGCACTGGTCCCGCTGGCGCCGCCGACGCCAACACCAGGCCCGGACCAGCCACTACAAGAGACGAGGCCACAGCCCAAGAGCTGAAGTCTCATCACGGTAAGCACCGTTGCAGTACTAATACGCCTGCCCACACGCTCATCAAAGTGATCAACCCATAGACCCTGGTCAGGCGCCCCCTTGCGAGCCGCGTCAGCGTCGTGCGGTTTACTCCCTGGCATGGAATCCGCTGAGCCCTCGTGGGCCGATGAAGTGGTGGCGCTGACCGGTTGGCGCAAGGAGCGGCGGCTGCTCGACTGGGAGTCTGTGGAGCGAGAGCTCGGCCTCCGCCTGCCTCTCGACTACAAGCAGTTGGCCGAGACCTTCGGCGCGGGCACCTTCGACGACGACCTCGACATCTGCGCGCCGGGGGCACGGCATCTGGCCCTTAATCTGATCATTGCGGACCGAGCCCAGTTCGCCAGCTCCACTCCCGTCGGTGGGCCCACGATCCGGTTCCTCCAGTGGGCCATGACCTCGGCCGGGCACTCGTTCTGCTGGCATGTCGAGGATCCGGATCCTGAGAAGTGGCCGATCTTCGCCCGCAGCGACAAGTGGGAGCCCTGGGAACGCTTCGACTCCTCCGCAGCGGAGTT
The DNA here is from genome assembly GCF_042737525.1 of Kitasatospora sp. NPDC059973. Classification (NCBI taxonomy): domain Bacteria; kingdom Bacillati; phylum Actinomycetota; class Actinomycetes; order Kitasatosporales; family Streptomycetaceae; genus Kitasatospora; species Kitasatospora sp. NPDC059973. Next base: position 1,471 of record NZ_JBHWUI010000014.1, read on the forward strand.
CATCCACCGGATGCTGACCGACCCGAAGCACCCCTATTCCCTCGCGGAGCACTTCGAGTCCCACTGGTTCACCTCAGCCGAGCAGGTCGAGGAAGCCGAGGACGCCTTCTGGGACGAGTACCACCCATACCCGTGAAACGCCTGGCCGATGGTCAGGCCAGCACCGGCGTTCCGTTCGATCACGGCGAGACGGTTCTTCGGCCGCCGACAGCACGAAGGGCTGGACCCACGGGTCCAGCCCTTCGGCACATCCAGGGGCGAGCCCCTGGCCGCAACTTGTCAGGGAGGCGACCCGGGCCCGCGCCAACAAGCTACCGACACTCCACTCCTCAGTCCTCACGGACACTCCGCCCAGGCGCACCAGGTCACCCGATCCATACCGTTCGTCGTGGGCCGTTCCGGTCATTCGTAGGATCGGGGCACCCAGGGGTGCTGGGTATGGCTGTCACCCGACCGCCGATGATGTGGCTTCCACTGATTGGCCGCCCGGCACCCCGCGACGACTCGGCCGCTAATTGGGATACGCGAACTGAATCGCTCGTATGGATGCGTCGGCGAGGTCGTCTGCTGGGACTCAACACCACGTCGGAGGAGGATCAGGTGCCCGAATTGTGGGCCGGGACGGACGCGGGGAAGGCCGAGCACCACTGCACGGTCATCGACGCCAACGGGACGACACTGCTCCAGCGGCGCGTGCCGAACAGCGAGGCTGAACTGCTCGACCTCCTCGGTGACGTAATGGGGATAGCCGAGGGCGATCCGGTCACCTGGGCCGTCGACCTGAACGCCGGCGGGGCCTCCCTGTGGATCGCGCTGCTGGGGAGCGTCGTGCAACTGGGGGTCACGGGTCGATGGTCATGGCGTTCGCTCTCACGTTGCCCGGTTTGGCGCTGGCGGTGGTGCTGTTCGCGCTAGCCTCGACGGCGTTTCGACAGCTGGCCAGTTCGAGGCTGGTTCCGGCTCGGCTCCGACGACGGCTGAGCCGAGCCGGCGGCGCGCCTTCGGTGTTCACCGTGGCCATGGACGTCTTCACCGGCTCGGTGAACACCGGCAAGGCGACTGAGCTGGAGGAACGCTCTGCCGAGGCAATGCGCCGCGATGAGGAGGGCGACGCCGCACCGCCCCGCTCGACCATCGATCTACACTCGGGCCGCGCCGTCATCGTGCTCCCGAAGCAGCCGACTGGCACCGGCCGAAAGCCCGGCGGACGGAATTGACCGCCTCGACCCTCACGCCTTCACTCCAATGAGAGTCGTGCGAGTCGATGGTCTCCCGTGCCCGACCGGCGGCGGCCGACCGGCCAACTGCTCCCCGCGCCCGTCACAGTCCCCGCTCGCAGGTCTCGGCCGCCCAGATCGTGACCCGTCTACGGCGGCGGCTGACCCCCGCGGACGCGGGGAGGACGGCCGCATCGCGATCATCAGGCTGTGGTCGGGTTGGTTCCGGCGGTCGCGCCAGCGTTGTTCGGCGGTTCGGTCTCGAAGTGGGGCGAACAGCCATGGGGCGAGGCGGGGGACGGCAAAGCCAATGCTGCGCAGCGGGTCGGAAGGGGTCCTCCCCGCGGACATCGCCGCGGAGGCCCCGGCGCCGCCGTCCGAATGAATGGGCGCGGACCGAACGGTCCTCCCCGCGTCCGCGGGGGTCAGCCCTTCAGTAAGGAACGGACGCGGCACACGGGCGCGGCAGTGCGCGAGCTGCGTGGTCCGAACATCTTGCAGGACGAACGCGCCGCGCCGCTGCGGTCGGCAGGCCCGTACAGTCGCCCTGGGCCGGATCGAGGTCCGGGGCGGCCCGCACCCGATCCGCATACGAGCAAATCCTCGGGCTGTGAGCCACTGACCCGCTGGAAGCGTCGGTCGCCGTTCTGCCAGCTTCAGGGCTTCCGACAGCGGCGACCGACCTCCTCCACGGCCGCCGCCATTCTTCAGGCATTGCCCTCAGCCCCTTCGGGCCGCCCGCACCCCCCGGTCGAACTGGCGGGTCGGAGGTCACCGGCCGGGCGGGCCTTCACCGGAGTGCCGAGACTGAAGGTCCTGCACCGAACCGGCGGGAGCAGCCGAACTGGCAGAAGGCCTCCCCGTGTGAACCACGAACCGCTGATCCGGTCAGGCTCCGGTGCGCCAGGAATCGAGTGGGACGCTCGGGCCGCCCTGGAGGTAGCTGAGCAGGGCCGTCTGAGTGGTGGACACGAACTCACGCGGGATGAAGTCGGCGGACACCCAGGCTACCTCGGAGTGCTTTTCGGGCTCCCCGTTGCGGAGGTTGCCTGACCAGGAGTGCGCGGCAAGGACAACGGTCAGGAAGCCGTTGGGGGCCTGGACGCCTCGGGCTCCGTGGATGACGTGCACCAAACGCAGATCATCGGCCGCCCCGACCAGTCCGACGTCAAGGACCGTTGCAGTACGCCGCGGCCGAAGTCACCGCTGGTACCTCCGGCTGCTTACAGGGTTGCGGCAGCGGGTGGGATTGGTCGATCACGTCCGGGCGGCAACTGTATGCACGTTCGACTCTAGGAGACAAGGGCGCATAGGAGTGTTAGAGGGGCGGCTAGCCGCGTGGTGGGGCGCGCGGAGGGGGCACGCCCGACCGGCCTTGCGCCGGGCCTCTTGCACAATCCCTGTCCGTGCGGCTGGATGGTCCCCAATCACGCTCCTCGGTGGTGTCTCCATCGGGTCGCCGTTCCGGCCTTCGCGAAACCCCCTCTACGTCGCGCTTGTTGACTGCAGGGAGTCTCGCCGCTGGTTCTCCGTAGCGGGTTTGGCGCCGCCGTTGCCGGCGGCCTCTGCCCCGGCCTTCCGGCCGTCTCCCGTACGGACCGCTGCCCGATCAGCGTGACCGGTTGCGTCGCGGCTCGCGACGCGGTGGTCGTCCGCGCGGTTCGCGGACGCGCAATTCGAGTGTCGAGTGGTGGTGTCATGTCTGCCCACACCATGTCCGATCCGCCGGAACCGTCCGATCCCTCGGTCCTGTCTGAACCGCCGCCCCTGCCGAATCCGGCGGGGATGGTGGTCCTCCGCGGCGGCCCTCCCGGATCTCCGCCGCTGCACCGGATCCCGGAAGCCCAGCCAGCCCCCTCCCGGGTCGTCATCACCTTCTACGGGCGGCACCAGCACTTCGAGCGCACCCGCAGCACCGAGTCCGTGCACGGCGTGCAGCTACCGGTCTTCCAGTGGACCTACAGCACAGCGGTCGCGGAGTAGCGCGGCCGCGGAACGGAGGGACTGAATCATGTCGGCATCGAACGCGGAACCGATCGCGGTGATCGGAATGGGCTGCCGGTTTCCCGGCGGAGTCGAGACCCCCGGCGGGCTGTGGCGGCTCGCAGCCGAGGGCCGGGGGACGGCGGGGCCGGTCCCGCCGTCCCGGTGGGACGCCGGACGCCTGGCGGCCCAGCACGATCCGGGGCTCCGGGACCAGGCGGCCCTGGGCTGCTTCCTGGAAGGCGACGTCTGGGCGTGGGAGCCGGAGGCGCTCGCGGTGGCCCCGGCGGAACGCGCCTGGGTGGACCCGCAGTCGCGGGTGATGATGGAGGTCGCCCGGGAGTCGGTGGAGCACGCCGGCATCTCCTTGGACCGGGTACGCGGCTCGCGCACCGGTGTGTACATAGGCACCTATGCGCCGGACAATCTGTTCCGGGCGGCCCGCCCGGTGGAGGACGCGCCCAACAGCCCGTTCCTGTTCGGGAACTTCCCCGCTGGAACGGCCGGTCGGGTCGCCTTCTCGATGGACCTGCGTGGTCCGGTGATGGTGGTCAGCACTCACTGCTCGTCGGGCATGGTCGCGCTGGACACCGCCTGCGGCGCGCTGTCGTTGCGCGAGTGCGACCTCGCCCTGGCCGGTGGGGTGCTGCTCATGCTGTCACCGCTGACCCACTTGATGGAGGCACCGCTGCTGCTGTCTCCGAGCGGAGCCTGTCGGGCCTTCGACGGACGGGCGGACGGGTACGTGCGCGGCGAGGGAGCGGCAGCCGTCGTGTTGAAGCGCCTGGCGGACGCCCGCCGGGAGGGCGACCGGGTGCTCGCGGTGATCCGCGGAAGCGCGGTCAACAACGACGGACAGGCCACCCGCCTGACCGCGCCGTCCAGCGAGATGCAGCAGGAGCTGTTCCGGACGGCCGTCGGGCTGGCGGGCGTCGACCCCGGGGAGGTTGGGCTGGTGGAGGCCCATGGGCCCGGGACCGCCGTCGGCGACCCGGTTGAGTACTCCTCGATCCAGGCCGTGTACGGCCGCGACGGCCGGGGCCGGTGCGCGTTGGGCTCGGTGAAGACGAACATCGGGCACACCGAGCCGGTGTCCGGACTCGCCGGACTCATCAAGGCGGTGGAGTGCCTGCGGCGCGGCACGATCCCGCCGAACCGGGACTTCACCGGCTGGAATCCCAGCATCGACCGGGAGCAGCGATCCCGGCTCTTCGTGCCGACCGAGCTGACCCGCTGGCCCGTCCCCGGCAGGGGCCGGCTCGCCGCGGTGTGCTCCTATGGGGTCAGCGGCACCAACGGGCACGTCCTGCTGGAGGCCCCGCCCGCTCCCCGCCGGAGACCGGTCGCCACAGCGGCGGCCGAACCCGCCCCGGGCAAACGCCTGTTCCTCCTCTCCGCCGCCTCGCGGCCCGCGCTGCTGGGCTCGGCCCGACGCCTGGCCGACTGGGCCGAGGCGGAGGGCGCGTCGGTGCCGGCCGGTCACATCGCGCACACCTTGGCGCTGCGTCGCCGCCACGCGGAGTTCCGGCTGGGCATCGTCGCCGACGGAGTACGCCAAATGGCGGAGCATGCAAGGCAGTTCGCTGACGGGTTGGATGCGGCGGGAGTGGTGAGCGGCTCGCCGGTCCTGCCGCCCGGCCACCCCGGACCGGTGTTCGTGTTCACCGGCCAGGGCTCGCAGTACCCGGGCATGTGCCGGGGCCTGCTCACCGGCGAGCCGGCGTTCGCCGCCGCGATCGACGGGCTCGAACCGCTGGTGCGCGCCGAGTCCGGCCTCTCTCTGCGTGAACTCATCCTCCAACCGGAGCAGTTGAAAGGCGTGGACCGGATCCAGCCGGTGCTGTTCGGCGTGCAGGTGGCACTGGCCGCACTCTGGCGCTCCTGGGGCGTGGAACCCGCCGCGGTTATCGGGCAGTCGCTGGGTGAGGTGGCCGCCGCGGTGGTGGCCGGGGCGCTCAGCCCGCGGGACGGCGTCAAGGTGATCTGCCGCCGCTCCCGGATCCTGGCCGGCATCGCCCACGGCGCGATGGCCTCGGTCATGCTCGGCACCGCCGACACCCGCGCCGCCATCGAGGCCGCCGGTGCCGACCGGGTCGACATCGGGGTCGTCACCGCTCCGCGCACCACGGTCGTCTCCGGCGACGCCGAGCAGGTCCTCGCCCTGGTGGCCGGGTGGAACGCGTCGGGCATCCTGGCCCGCCTGGTCGACGTGGACGTTGCCTCACACTCCTACCAGGTGGACCCGGTCGTGGACGAGCTGCGAAACGCCCTGGCCGATGTGGCGGGAACCGTGCCCACGGCAGTGCGCCTCTACTCCACCGTCAGCGACGAGCCGCGCGACCCCGGTCCGCTGGACGCCTCGTACTGGGTGCGCAACCAGCGCGACACCGTCCAGTTCCTGCGCGCGGTGCGCGCCGCGCTCGCCGACGGCTACCGCCTGTTCGTCGAGTGCACCGCCCACCCGCTCGCCACCCGGCCGATCATCGAGGCGTCCACCGAGGCCGGGATCAGCGACGTGGTCGCGGTCGGCTCGCTGCGCCGCCACGCTTCCGACGACGGCGAGGAGTTCCTGACCCACCTGGCCACCGCTCATGCCGCCGGCTACGACGGCATCGACTACGCCACCCGCTACGGCGACGGCCGGCTGGCCGATGTCCCCACCACCTGCTGGAACCGCTCCCGCCACGGCGACACCACCACGCCCTACACCCTGGTCGCCCCCGGGCTCCCTGCGGCCGCACAGCACCCACTGCTCGGCACCCACGTCCACGACCCGGACCAGCCCGGCAGACATCTCTGGCAGGCGCCGATCAGCCCGGCCCGGCTGCCCTGGCTCGGCGACCACCGGGTGGCCGGGACACCGGTCCTGCCCGGGACCGGCTTCGCCGAGATGCTGCTCGCCGCCGGCTGCGAAGTCCTGCGCAGCGACCGGATCGTGATGAAAGGCCTACGGATCGAGACACCACTGGTCCTCGACCCCGAGCCCGAGGTCGTCACCCGGCTCACCGAGCAGGACGGCGTCCTGTCCGGCCAGGTGCTCACCCGTTCTGCCGACGGCGTGGTGGTCCACGCCCGCGCCACCCTCCACCCGACACCCAGCTCCGGAGCCGAGTCCGGAGCCGGACGCGAAGGCGGCCACCCGCACGCACCCGAGGCCGAGGACCGCTCCCCGTCGCTGTCGGCCGGCGGACCCACCGACGAGTGGACGGACCTAACGCCGGACGAGTTGCACCGCCACTTTCGTGAACGTCACCAGGTCTTCCACGGCCCCGCCTTCACGGCCATCGACCGCATCCGGCTGCATCCTGATCACACCCGCGCCGTCGCCGCCCTGCGCACCGCCGACAGCGCCCGGGTCTCCGCCGCCGCGCTGCGGCTCCACCCGGCCCTCGCCGACGAGTTCGTCCAGACCGCGGTCGCCACCTGGCTGGCCTACTGCGCCACCAGTCCGGGCCCCGTGGTGGTCGCCGGTTTCGAGGCCGTCCACCTGCACGGCCCCACCGGCCACGCCCGGTTCGCCGACGTCACGCTGGCGCACGCGGACGACCTCGGCTGTACCGCCTCCGGCACGCTCACCGACGCCGACGGCACGGTGGTCGCCACGATCACCGGCCTGCGGCTGGCCAACATCACCCCACGCGAACAGCGCTACGCCGACCGCCTCGCCCATCTCGCCTGGCAGCCCGAGCCCGCGCCACCGCTACCCGCCGCGACCGACCAGCAGTGGCTCGTCCTCTCCCCCGAGCGTGCCCTCTGGGGATCCCGCCTGGCCGCCATGCTCGACGAACGCGCGGGCGGCTGCCGACTACTCCGGCAGCCCGCAGCCGCGCCGGACCCCGGCGTGCTGGCACACGCCCTGGACGGGGCCCGTGAGCCGGTCACTGACGTCCTCCTCGTGCTGGATGCGCCGGACACCGACTCCACGCCGGAGGCCGCCCTCCGTGCCGTCCGGCAGGCCCTCGCCGTCCTTCGGTCGCTCGCCGCCCGCACCGCACCGCCACACCTGTGGGTGGCCTGGCGCGGCGACGAACCGCTTGCCTGCGCGGGCCTGCGCGGCCTGCTGCGCGTGGCCGCCTTCGAGCACCCCGAACTGCGCCCCAGCAGTCTGCTGCTCTCGAACGACACCCCGCTGGACCACGTCCTCGCCGACCTGCTGGCCGACGCTCCCGTGGTCGAGGTCCTCTGGCGCCGGCACCACCGCTCCGTCGCGCGGATCCGCACCGGCCCCGACCCCGTCGCAACCACCTGCGCCGAGCGGCAGGTCATCCGCACCGACGGCAGCTACCTGGTCACCGGCGGGCTGGGCGGCCTCGGCCTGCTCACCGCGCGCCGCTTCGCCGAACGCGGTGCCCGCGGGCTGGTCCTGGTCGGACGCTCCGCGCCCAGCGCTGCCACCCGGCGCGCGCTCGACGCCCTACGCGCGGCTGGTGACACCGTGATCGAGACGCTCAGGGGCGATGCCGCCGATCCGGGAACGATCCACCGGGCAGTTGAACTCGCTCACACGGCAGGCAAGTTGCGTGGGGTGGTGCACGCTGCCGGGGTGGTCGAGGACGCCGTCCTCGCCCGGATCGACGCCGCCCTCCTGGACCGCGTGTGGCGCGGCAAGGCCGAGGGCGCCTGGGCGCTGCACCGCCACCTGCGCGAGGTGGACCTGGACTTCTTCGCCGTCTACTCTTCTGTCGCCGCGCTGCTCGGATCCCCCGGCCAGGGCGCCTACGCGGCCGCCAACGCCTATGTGGACGCCCTCGTCGCCCACCGCCGAGCCCAGGGCCTGCCCGCCACGGGCATCCACTGGGGCGCCTGGTCAGAGGTCGGACGCGGACAGCACCTCGCGCGGCGCGGGTTCGTGATGATCAGTCCCCAGGACGGGATGGACGCGCTCGAACGCATCCTGGCCGAGGGCCACCACCAGGTCGCGTACTCCCCGATCGACCTGGCCCGGTGGACGGCCTCCTACCCCGCCGTACGCTCCTCCGCCCTCCTGGCCGACCTCCTCACCGGGGCGAGTGCCAATGAACCGGACGCCTCGCCCGTCCTCGACGAGCTCCGCTCGGCGGCCACCTCCTCCGGCCGCCACCGCATCCTCACCGACCTCGTCGTCCGCCAGGTCCACGAACTACTCGGCGCCACCGGCCGCCACATCGGCCCGCACACCAGTCTGGTGCTCCTCGGCCTCGACTCGCTGGGCGCAGTCCAGCTTCAACAGCGCCTCACCCGCACCCTGCACACCACGATCGCCCCCGGCGTCATCTGGACCAAGCCCACGGCGGCGTCCCTCGCCGATTGGCTGCTGGACGCCATGGCCCTCGACGACGCCCCGTCGGGCTCGACCACCTGACAGGGCCGACATCGGGGCGCACGGACGAACGCGCCCGGGCGCCCCTGAGGCCCACCCCCGTCAGCCCGCCCGAATGCCCCACCGAACGACACAGGAAGAGTTCCCATGGCCTCGCATCCCGAACGTCCACTGCCGGAGGGCTTCCTGACCCTCGAAGGGCAACAGCGCTTCCTCGACGTCTTCCTACCGGTCCGCAACCAGGTGCTCCGCGAGTTCTACCACCGGCCCCGTACCGGCAACCGATCCCCTCGGACAGCAGCCCCCGCGTGGCGGGCGGCGATCCGCCTGCTGGGAACACGCACCGACGAGACCGTCCCCGAGCTGTACCGGCTGTACTACAACCGGCTCTTCGCCGCGATCTGGCTGGCGCTGAACTGGGGACCCTACACCCCCGCGATCCGTGAGCTCCCGGACCCGCTCCAGCGCATCCACCTCTCCCAGGTCAACTCCGTGGACACCTGCTGGCGGCCCGCCGTGGTGAGCGTTCCCCCCGGCGGCCTCCTGGTCGAGGTCGGCACCGGACTCAGCGACGGCTGGGCCCGGCTCGCCCTCCTGATGCCGCAGGTCCGGATCCTGTCGATCACCATCGAACGGGACCAGGCGGAGATCGGGCGCCGCATCGCCCGCGAACTCGGTCTCGACGACCGGGTCCGGTTCAGGGTGGGCGACATCTTCTCCCCCGGGACCACTGGGGACCTGGCCGGCGAGGCCGACGCCGTCACCGCCATGGGCGTCATCCCGCACTTCCCCCCGCCCCGCAAGGCGGAAGGCCTCCATGCGATGGCTGCCATGCTCAAGCCCGGCAGCCCGCTCCTGATCTTCGACGCCTACCGGACCCGGCCGTTCTCCCCCTTCATGCGGCGAGCGCTCATCAGCTCCCTCAGCTGGTACCCGAGCGGCGCGGACTTCCGCACCGCCCTCGACGAGGCCGGCCTCCGCCCGCTGCGCTTCGACGTCCACCCGCCGGCGCACTGCCTCCCCTTCGCGGACGACACCCGCGCGACGGCCGCCCTGCGCGAGGAGTTCGGCCCCCTCATCGCCTGGCTCTTCCCGAGGATCGTCAGCGGCTTCATGAAGGGCCTGCTCAAACCGCAGGAGTCGGTCTACCTCTCGGCCGTCCGGAAGTGAGCCGCCGCAGCGTCCCCACCGTCGTGCGCAACCACAGGAGGTGTCCGACCATGGACGGATCCCGATCGGCGAGTGCGGCCGACGGACGCACCCGGGAGCATGCCTCCGCCACCGGGCGGCGGCGGTGTGCCCCGGTCACGGCGTGGGCCGTGACCGGGGCAGTGCTCCTGACCGCGGAAGCATGGGTGATGGGCCGTTGGGCCATCGGCAGTGCCCGGTGGATTCCTGCGGGCGCGTACGGGCTCGGCCCCGCCCGCGCCCGGATCCTGGACGCCTATCAGCTCCTCAGCATCGCGGGGGTGGTCGGCAGCACGGCCTGGTCCGCCTGGTACAGCCTGCGGCAACGGGCCCTCGCCGTCGAGACCATGGTGCTCATCGGATTCCTGTCGGCCTTCTGGCTGATGCCGGTCGTCAACTACCACGGCCAGGTGGCCGCCTACAGCAAGCACCTGATCGCGACCGACGACTGGGGCGCCTACCTCCCCGGGTGGCACGGGCCCTCACCCGCCAACCACCCCCAGCCGCTCTTCGTCGGATGGTTCGCCCTCGCCGAGGCCGTGATGTGGGCCCTCCCCACCCTCTGGGTCCTCGGTCGCGCCGAACGCCGCCGACCCGGGCTGTCCACAGCCCGGCTGACCCTGATCGCTTTCACCACGGCCATGGCCGTCGAAGTGGTGCTGGAACCCGTCATGGTCTTCAGCGGTGCGTATGTCTACGCCCAGGCCGTCCCTCAGCTGACCGTCTTCGGTGGGCACTGGTACCAGGTCCCCGTCTACGCGATGGTCATCGCGGCGACGGTGTACGGCGTCCTGCCCGCGCTGCTCTGCCACCACCACCGGCACCGACCCCGCGGAGCGTCCGTCCTCCGCGGGCTGGCAGCTCTGCCACCGCGGGCCCGCACCTGGACGGCGCTGCTGGCGGTGGTCGGCGTCACGCAGACCGCCTTCCTGGTACTGGCCGCCGGCTACGCCCTGATACCGGCACTCGCCGGTGCGGACGCGGTCGAGCTCCCCCCGCACCTCCGGTAGCCCCGGACGCCGAGGGTGAGGAGCCGAGGGTGAGGAGAGAAACGCCCATGAGAACCGCCTCAAGACACGCCGTCGTCATCGGGGGAGGCTTCGCCGGCCTCCTCGCCGCCCGGGCGCTCAGCGACACCTTCGCCCGGGTCACGGTGATCGAACGCGACCCGCAGCCACGCCCGGACGGGCACCGGCGGGGCGCACCCCAGACACCCCATCCCCACGGGCTGCTCCAGCGCGGGGCCACCACGATCGAGGCGCTCCTGCCCGGCATCGGCGACGAGCTCCGCGCCCGGGGAGCCGCGCTCTTCGACTTCGGGGAGGGCGCCCGCATCCTCTTCCCCGCCGGCTGGGCCCCCGTCGGGCCCACCGGTGTCGGGCATCTGGCCTGCAGCCGTGCCCTACTCGAAGGCACGATCCGAGAGCGGGTGACCGGCCTGCCCGCCGTCGACCTGGTCGCCGCGACCGCCAGCGCCGTGGTGTGGACCGGGCACCGGGCCACCGGGGTGAGGGACAGCTCAGGACGAACCTTCCCGGCGGACCTGGTGGTCGACGCGTCCGGGCGCACCACGCGCCTGGCCGGATGGCTCGACCAGGGAGGCTTTCCCTCACCACCCGTCACCCGTGTCCTGGCCGGCCTCTCCTACGTCACCCGCCGGTTCCAGGGCACCCCCGCCGCCGAGTGGCACATGTCCGCGGAAGCTACCTACGCACCGACGATCCGGCGGGGCGGCCTCGTCCAGGTCATCGAAGGGCAGCAGACCCTGGTCACCCTCATCGGCGCGAACGGTACCCGCCCGCCGCATGACCAGGACGGCTTCCGCGCTCACGCCGCCGCCCTGCGCAATCCCCACTTGCTGGAATCTATCGACCGTGGAACACCAGTCGGCAAGCCGCACCGCTACGGCGGACTGGACAACCGCTGGAACGGCTACCACCGCGCGCCCCGGTGGCCGGACAACGTCATCGCCCTGGGCGACTCCGTCGCCGCCCTCAACCCGATCTACGGACACGGCCTGACCGTCTGCGCCCTCCAAGCCCTCGCCCTGCGCGACCTGCTGTGGCACGGCCCGCTACCGGGCTTCGCCCGGAACTTCCAGCGCGAGGCCGCCGGCATCGTCCGCGTGCCCTGGCTGCTGGCCGCCCTATCGGACACCGCCTGGCACACAGAGCGGCGGCCCCTCGGCATGCACACCGCCACCCTGGCGCTCCGCCGGGTCCTCGACCTCGTCCCGAGCCACCCTGAGATCTATCGGGACCTCGTCGCCGTCCAGAACCTGCTGGCCCACCCCGTCATCCTGGCCCCCGCCGCCCTCACCCGTCGGCCCCGAACGTGACACGACATCCGACCGAAGCTAGCTTGCTCCCGGGAATACCTCTCCGCCGACGGCAGGACGCCCGTCGGTCATGGCCCGGGGCTTGCGTCTCCTCTGTACTCGCACCTTTTCACTCCGAGATTATCCAATTACCGGATGGTCGGTATTGCTCTGCGTGTGCGGTCAGGACGGCAAGGTGATCGACTGGGCGTGGTGGAAGACGTTCCCGGCATCCCAGGTCTTCTTGGCCCTCTGCAGTCGGGCGTAGTTCTGCTTGTAGTAGAGCCGCTGGTAGGCCGGGTGTTTCTGGTCGGCCGTTCCGAGGTCGACGTCGGGGTAGTTCACATAGGCGCCGTCGGTGTCCGTGTCGATCTCCGGGATGCCGTTGGTGGCCTTGTAGACCGCTTGGTAGAGCCCGCCGAGGTAGGCCAGGTGCGCGGCGTCCTGCGCGGGGTCGGTCCAGTAGGTCTGGTACTGGAGCTTCATCACGGAGTCGCGCTGGGGGATCGCGGCTTCGGCGGGCTGGTGCTCGTTGATCCGGCAGCCGTAGGAATCGATCTGGACCAGTGTCTGGGTGAGATCCACGCCGGGGACGGTTTTGGTCAGCCACTCCCAGAAGGCGTCGATGTGCGTGGGGGTGAAGCGCCGCCGGTGGTAGGCGGACTTGTACTTGCCGCGCTGATTGGCCCCGGAGGGGTTCAGCGTCATGGTGGCCTGGAACCACGGCATCTGTCGGCGCTTGTCCGGATACGGCAGGAGCACGCCCCCGGCGGCGTAGCTCTGGACCACGGCCCTGCTCGTCAGCCCGGCCTCCATCGCGGCCAGGAACTCCTCCAGCGGCGCCGGATCGTCCTCGTCCCACTGGCTGAGCAGGACGACGTTCCCGTTCGTCCGGTGGGTGAGCTTGAGGATCGCGAAGAGGCCCCGGTAGACCGTCTCCTTCGGACCGCTGTGCTCGGCGAAGAAGGATCCGAAGTTCTCCACGAGGCGGCGGAAGTCCTCCGGGTGCTTGAGCAGGTCCGCCCAGGACCAGGCCACGCTGCTCAGCCAGACCCGTGGCGGCGGCTTGGGGAGGCGGGCGAAGTGGTAGCGCAGGACGACGCCGAAGTTTCCGCCGCCCCCACCGGTGTGCGCCCAGAAGAGGTCGCTCTCCGGCGAGGTCGCGGGGTCGTCCCGGTGGGCCGTGGTCAGCTCCACCGTGCCGCCGCGGACCGTGACCACGTCCACCTGGACGAGGTGGTCGACGGTCAGCCCGTCTCTTCGGGAGAGCAGCCCGTACCCGCCGCCGCTGACGTGACCGCCCGCCCCGACCGAGTAGCACGACCCCGCGGGCAGCGTGACGCCGTACGTCCGGAACAGGCTGGTGTAGACGTCCCAGTTGGTCGCGCCGCCCTCGACGCAGTAGGTGGGGGCGCCGAACTTGTCCCGCGCCGCGCGGACACCGCGCAGGGTGCTGAGGTCGAGGATGGCGCCCCCGTCGTTGTCGACGAACCCCTCGTAGCAGTGCCCGCCGCCCCGGATCGTCGGCCGCAGCCCCTGGTCGAGCGCGGTCTTCAGCCCCGCCACCGCGTCCGCGTCGCTCCCCACCAGCCGGATGTAGGCCGGTCTGCTGGACCAGCGCTGGTTGAAGCCCTGACTGAGCGTCTGGAACCGCGGATCACCCGGGAGCACCGACTGCCCGCCGAGGACGCCGGGGGCGCCGGCCGACTCGGCCGCGGCCGGGCCGGCCGCGCCGACCCCCAACGAAACGGCGGAAACCCCGGCGGCAGCCATTCCGGCACTGCCCAGGAACCCGCGGCGAGAGAATTCTTGACTCATGTCAGGACCCACTTTCTCGATTCTGAGAAGCTGGCGTCCGCACGCTAGCACGGGCATTCGCTCATGTGAATACCTGTACGAATTAGTGTGACTGTACGTCCTTTCTCGACCCTCCCGCGAACCCTCCCGATTCGGTGCCATTGTCAGTGGCGCCGGTTAATGTCCCCTCGTCGACCCTGGGCCTCGGGGCGACAGCTCGATCCCGGGCCTCGCGCCCCGGGCCGCACGACCCTCGGAGAATGTGATGCGAAATAAGAACGTCAATATGATGAATGCGCCTCGCGCGGGCGAATTCCGTGCGCTCGGAAACTCGACGACCCTGCCGGCCGTCATCGGCGGTCGGCCCGGTCCCCCGTCGGTGTCGTCCGGCCCGCGCAGGGCGGCCACGACCCGGGCCCGGCACAGCCCCGACCCGGCCACGGCTCGCGCGCCTCCGGGAGCCCGCCCCGAGTGCGCTCCGAACGGGGCCGGAAGGCGTCCTGGGCCCGCCGAGAACCGGCCACCGGCCCCTGCGGGAGGCGCCCGCGACGCCCGCGGAACAGGCCCCGCCACCCGAAGGGAGCACGATCCGGTGTGGCGTGGCTCACCATCGGGATTTCGATCTGACGATCCGTCAAATCTACTGACAGGGCGTCACATCGATGGCGAGCGGGCCCAGTTAGGAGCTGATTCGACGTCAGATTCATTCAGTTCAAGGCCAGTTGAGCAGAGTGTCGGGCAGTACGCCGTTCATCACACGGGGCTACCATCGGTGAGGTTGTCCGCTCCGGCCCCGGAGTGGGGTCACCCGATAGACTGAGTGGTCCCACCGCCCCACGGGCCGGACACGGTCGGAACCAGGGGCGAGGACTAGGAGCGCACGGCAGCCATGACCGCTGAACCGAGCCACACAGAACAGACCGCGCGGGCCCCGCAGGCCCTCTTCCCCGGTCGCCCGGCTCCGGCCCCGCGCACCCTGGTCGACATCCTGGACGCCGCCGTCCGCACCCACCCCAACGAGCCGGCCCTGGACGACGGGCACACCGTCCTCGGCTACCGGGCACTCGCCGCCGAGGTCGAGCAGCTGCGCCACCGGCTGAACGGCGCCGGGATCGGCCCCGGTGACCGGGTCGGCGTCCGCGTCCCCTCCGGCACCAACGACCTCTACATCGCCATCCTCGCCGTACTGGCCGCGGGCGCCGCCTACGTCCCGGTGGACGCCGAGGACCCGGACGAGCGCGCCCAGCTCGTCTTCGAGGAGGCCGCCGTGGCCGGCGTGCTCGGGGCGGAGCGCGTCCTGACCCTCACCGGCGACCCGCGGCCCGCCGTCCCCACGGACACCCGGCCGACCCCCGCCGACGACGCCTGGATCATCTTCACCTCCGGCTCGACCGGCCGGCCGAAGGGCGTCGCCGTCACCCACCGCAACGCCGCCGCGTTCGTCGACGCCGAGGCCGCCCTCTTCCTCCAGGAGGAGCCGATCGGCCCGGGCGACCGCGTGATGGCCGGCCTCTCCGTCGCCTTCGACGCCTCCTGCGAGGAGATGTGGCTGGCCTGGCGCTACGGCGCCTGCCTGGTGCCCGTCCCCCGCTCGCAGGTGCGCAGCGGCGCCGATCTCGGCCCGTGGCTCGCCGAGCAGGAGATCACCGTCGTCTCCACCGTCCCGACGCTGGCCGCGCTCTGGCCCGCCGAGGCGCTGAACGAGGTCCGGCTGCTGATCTTCGGCGGCGAGGCCTGCCCGCCCGAGCTGGTGCAGCGCCTGGTCACCGAGGGCCGCGAGGTGTGGAACACCTACGGCCCGACCGAGGCGACCGTGGTGGCCTGCGCCGCGCTGCTCACCGGCGACGGTCCGGTCCGGATCGGCCTGCCGCTGGACGGCTGGGACCTCGCCGTGGTCGACGAGGCCGGCGAGCCGGTCGCCGCGGGCGGCACCGGCCAGCTGGTGATCGGCGGCGTCGGTCTGGCCCGTTACCTGGACCCGGTCAAGGACGCCGAGAAGTACGCGCCACTGCCCTCGCTCGGCTGGGACCGCGCCTACCGCAGCGGCGACCTCGTCGAGGCCGACCCCGAGGGCCTGCTCTTCCTCGGCCGCAGCGACGAGCAGATCAAGCTCGGCGGCCGCCGGATCGAGCTCGGCGAGGTCGACGCCGCGCTGCAGGCCCTGCCGGGCGTCGCCGGTGCGGCCGCCGCCGTGCGGACCGCCCGCGGCGGCAACCAGCTGCTGGTCGGCTACCTGGTCACCAAGGACGGCTGGGACCGGGAGGCCTCGGTCGAGCGGCTGCGCGCCGAGCTGCCCGCGGCCCTGGTGCCCCTGCTGGCCTCCGTGGAGTCCCTGCCCACCCGCACGTCGGGCAAGGTCGACCGCAACGCCCTGCCCTGGCCGCTGCCCGACCTGGAGACCGCCGGGCCCACCGAGCAGCTCTACGGCACCGAGGCCTGGCTGGCCGAGCAGTGGACCGAGATCCTCGGCGTGCCGGTCGGCGGCCCGCGCGAGGACTTCTTCGCCATCGGCGGCGGCAGCCTGGCCGCCGCCCGGCTCACCACTCTGCTGCGCGCCCGCTACCCGAGCGTCGCCGTGCTGGACATCTACCAGCAGCCGACGCTGCGCAAGCTCGCCCGCCATCTGGAGCGGTCGGTGGCGGACAGCGGCGAGACCCGCACCGTCGCCCTGGTACCGACCAGGGCCAAGCTGCTCCAGTTGCTCCTGCTGATCCCGCTCTTCACCGTGGTCGGCCTGCGCTGGACGGTCGCCCTGCTCACCCTCGGCAATGTGCTCGCCTGGTTCGGCGACTACCCCTGGGCACCGACCGCCTCGTGGTGGGTGGTCGGCGCGGGCGCGCTGGCGCTGTTCTCCCCGGCCGGCCGGCTCGCCATCGCGGCCGGCGGCGCCCGGCTGCTGCTGCGCGGCCTGCGGCCCGGCAGCTACCCGCGCGGCGGCAGCGCCCATCTACGGCTCTGGACCGCCGAGCGGCTGGCCGAGGTCAGTGGCGCGACCTCGCTCTCCGGAGCCTGGCTGACCCGCTACGCGCGGGCGCTCGGCGCCAAGGTCGGCCCGGAGGTGGACCTGCACTCGATGCCGCCGGTCACCGGGATGCTCAAGCTGGGCCGGGGCTGCGCCGTCGAGGCCGAGGTCGACCTCTGCGGCTACTGGCTGGACGGCGACCGGCTGGAGGTCGGCCAGGTCAAGGTCGGTTCGGGGGCCGTGGTCGGCACCCGCTCGACCCTGCTGCCCGGCGCCCGGGTCGGCAAGCGGTCGCACGTGGTGGCCGGTTCCAGCGTCACCGGGCACGTGCCGACCGGCCAGCGCTGGGGCGGCGCGCCCGCCGCCAAGCTGGGCCGGGCCGAGCGGACCTGGCCGAAGGACCGGCCGGCCCGCCAGGCGCGCTGGGCGGCGCTCTTCGGCGCGAGCGGCACGGCGCTCAGCCTGTTGCCGGTGCTACCCGCCCTCGCCGGGCTCGTGGTGCTCTCCCGCTTCGTCCAGCCCGGCCAGGACCTCGGTGCCGCACTCGGGGGCGCCCTGCTCGGCCTCCTCCCGGCCACCCTGGCCTACGGCCTGGTGTACGCGGCGCAGCTGGTCGCGGCCGTGCGGCTGCTGAGCATCGGGCTGGCCCCGGGCGTGCACCCGCTGCACGGCCGGATCGGCTGGCAGGCCTGGACGGTCACCCAGCTGATGGACCAGGCCCGCGAGATCCTGTTCCCGCTGTACGCGGGTCTGGTCACGCCGCTGTGGCTGCGGGCGCTGGGGATGAAGGTCGGCCGGGGCGCCGAGGTGTCCACCGTGCTGGCGCTGCCGAGCCTGACCACGGTCGGGGACGGCGCGTTCCTGGCGGACGACACCCTGATCGCCCCGTACGAGCTGGGCGGCGGGTGGCTGCGGCTCGGTGAGGCGAAGGTCGGTGAGCGGGCGTTCCTCGGCAACTCGGGGATGACCGCTCCCGGGCGGGCCGTCCCGGCGCGCGGGCTGGTGGGTGTGCTGTCGGCGACGCCGAAGAAGGCCAAGAAGGGAAGCTCCTACCTGGGCATGCCGCCTATGCGGCTGCCGCGCTCGGCCGACCAGGCCGACCAGAGCCTCACCTACGAGCCGCCGGCCCGGCTGCTCTGGGCCCGCGGGCTGGTGGAGGTGGCCCGGCTGCTGCCGGTGCTGGCCTCCGGCGCGCTCGGTGCGCTGACCCTCGCGTCGCTCTCCTGGCTGTCGGCGAACTGGTCCCCGGTGGCGGCGGCGCTGCTCTCCGGGCTGGTGCTGCTCGCGGCGGGCGGGGCGGCCTGCGTGGTCGCGGTGGCCGCGAAGTGGCTGCTGGTCGGGCGGTTCCGGGCGGTCGAGCACCCGCTCTGGAGCGGCTTCGTCTGGCGCAACGAGCTCGCGGACACCTTCGTCGAGGTCCTGGCGGTGCCGTGGCTGGTGGGCGCGGTCCCGGGCACGCCGGTCCTGAACGTCTGGCTGCGGGCGCTCGGCGCGCGGGTCGGGCGGGGTGTCTGGTGCGAGAGCTACTGGCTGCCGGAGGCGGACCTGGTCACCCTCGGTGACGGGGTGACCATCAACCGGGGCTGCGTGGTGCAGACCCACCTCTTCCACGACCGGATCATGCGGATGGATACTGTCATCCTCCGCGAGGGCGCCACCCTGGGCCCGGGCGGCATCGTGCTGCCCGGCAGTACGGTGGGCGCACGCAGCACCCTGGGCCCGGCCTCGCTGGTGATGCGCGCCGAGTCCGTCCCCGCCGACACGCGGTGGCTGGGCAACCCGATCGAGGTGTGGCAGGCCACCTCGTGACCGCCGCCCCCTCCGACCCGCCCGCCACCTCCACGTCCCCCAGTTCGCAGGGAGCGCACGACCCGGTGAAACCCCGCCCGGTGAACCACCAGCACGCCTCGGCGGCCCGCGCCGCCGCCCCGGACCCGTACTTCCCGAACAGCGGGGACACCCGCTACCGGGTGCACCGCTACGAGCTCGCCCTGGACTACCGCCCCGGGCCCAACCGGCTGGGCGGCACCGCGCGGCTCAGCGCGGTCGCCGGGACGGCGCTGCCCGAGTTCGCGCTCGACCTCGCCGAGTTCCGGATCGGCCGGGTCCTGGTGGACGGCAAGGCCGCCCGGTACACCCACCGGGCCGGCAAGCTGCGGGTGCGGCCGGTCAAGGCGCTCGCGGCCGGCGCCGCGTTCACGGTCGAGGTGCACTACACCGGGAACCCGCGGCCGGTGCGCAGCCCGTGGGGCGGCCTCGGCTGGGAGGAGCTGACCGACGGCGCGCTGGTCGCCAGCCAGCCCGTCGGCGCGCCGTCCTGGTTCCCGTGCAACGACCGGCCCGCCGACAAGGCGACCTACCAGATAGCGGTGACCACGCCGTCCGCGTACACCGTGGTGGTCGGCGGCCGGCTGCTCACCCGTACCACGCACGCCTCCAGCACGACCTGGGTGTACGAGCAGAGCGCACCGACCTCGACGTACCTGGTGACGGTCTCGATCGGCCAGTACCGGCCGGTCGTGCTCGCCGAGCGCCCGGCCGTCCGGCAGACCGGGTACGTGCCCGAGCGGGTGGCCGGCGACTTCGCGGTGGACTTCGGGCGGCAGCCGCGGATGACCGCGTACTTCGAGGAGATCTTCGGCCCGTACCCGTTCGGCGAGTACACGGTGGTCGTCGCCGACGAGGAGCTGGACGTCCCGGTGGAGGCGCAGGGCGTCGCCACCTTCGGCACCAACCACCTCGGCGGGGGCTGGGAGCGGGAGCGGCTGATCGCCCACGAGCTGGCCCACCAGTGGTTCGGCAACAGCGTGTCGATCGCCGACTGGAGCCACATCTGGCTCAACGAGGGCTTCGCCAAGTACGCGGAGTGGCTCTGGTCCGAGCGGGCCGGCGGCCCGTCGGCCACCACGCACGCGGCGGCCGCGCACGCCGTGCTGGCCGGCCTCCCCCAGGACCTCAGGCTGGCCGACCCGGGCCGGAAGCTGATGTTCGACGACCGGCTCTACCAGCGCGGCGGCCTGACCGTCCACGCGCTCCGGCTCACCCTCGGCGACGCCGCGTTCTTCCCGATGCTCCGGGAGTGGGCCACCGCTCACCGGCACGGCGTGGTCGGCACCGCCGACCTGCGCGCCCACGCGGGGCGCTACGCCGATCACTCGCTGGAGCCCCTGTTCACCGCATGGCTGGACCGCCCGGAGCTCCCGCCGCTACGGGGGCTGAGCGGGCCGACCGGCCCGCCGCGACCGGGCTACTGACGGTCCGGCCCGGACCCCTCGCGGTGAGGGGCCCGGGCCGGACCGCCGGCCGGGTGTCAGCCCGTGAAGCCGGCCGTGATGGAGGTGAACTGCCAGTCGTTCTGGGCGATGCCGGAGCAGGTCTCCTGCAGGCCGCCGCCCGCGCAGCCGCGGTCGCGGTTCACCGACCAGAAGGCCAGCCGGGCGATGTGGTGGCTGTTGGCCCAGTCGCGGATCGCGGTCCAGTTCTGGACGGTGGTGACCTCGTTGTTGTCGCTGAGGCCGTTCATGCCGGAGATGCCGACGTGCGCGTAGGCGGTGGCGTCGTCCCAGCCGAAGGTGGACCTGAGCTTGGCCTTCAGGCCCTCCGCCGCACTCACGGTGGCGGCGTACATGTCGGTGGAGGCGTTGCCGAAGTCGAACGGCATGATGGTGAAGACGTCGATGTCCGCGCCGAGCGCCTTGGCCTGCTCGATCAGCCGGTTCCCGTAGGAGGTCGGGCCGGTGGTGCCGGTACCGAAGGTCAGGATGGTGCGCAGGCCGGGGTTGTTCTGCTTGACGATCTTGAGCGCGCCGAGGATGCGGTCCTGGACGACGGTGTTCTCGAACTCGTCGGTGTTCTCGATGTCGACGTCGATCGCCTTCAGACCGTAGGCGTCGATCACCTTCTGGTAGGCGCCGGCGAGATCGGCGGTGGTGGCGCAGTTGGGACCGAGCTTGTTGCCGCTCCACCCGCCGATGGACGGGACGACGTCGCCGCCGGCCGCGCGGACGGCCTTGATGGTGGCCTGGTCGACCCCGTTCAGCAGCGGCCGCTGGCTGTCCCAGGTGGGGTTGCAGCCGTTCTGGGCGAGGACGAAGGCCAGGGTGAACCACTTCACGCCGGTGGCGTTCATGACGGTCGTGGGGGCCGGCGGGTTGCCCCAGCCGTTGTAGAGGTAGGGCGCGGCCTGCTTGAACCCGGTCGGGGTGCCGCCGCCTCCCGGGTCGGTGGTGACCACGAGGGCGGCGGAGGAGCCGGAGGTGTTGCCGGCCGCGTCGCGGGCCTTGACGGTGAAGCTGTACGCGGTGGCGGGGGTCAGCCCGTCGACGGTCGCGCCGGTGCCGGCCGCGGTGGCGACCTTGGTGGCGCCCTGGTAGACGTCGTAGCCGGTCACGCCGACGTTGTCGGTGGCGGCGTCCCACGCGAGGGTGACGCCGGTGGCGGACTTGCCGGTGCTGCGCAGGTTGCCTGGGGACGTGGGTGCCTGGGTGTCGCCCGGGGTGCCGCCGCCCGGGCCGTCCAGGCTCAGGTCGTCGGCGTAGTAGGTGCCCTGGCCGTACCAGCCGTTGACATAGACCTCCGCGCTGGTCTGCGTGGCGCCGGTGGTGAAGGAGACGCTCAGCCGGGTGTAGTCGGCGGCCGAGGTCCAGGCGGAGCCGGCGCCGGTGACACCGAGGTAGACATAGCTGCCGCGGACCCAGCCGGACAGCGAGTACGTGGTGTTGGGCTGGACGGCGACGGTCTGCGTGCACTTGGCGTTGTCGCTCGCGGAGGCGGCGCCCGCCAGCGCCTTGCCGCCGCCGTGCACGGGGGTGGAGACCACGGAGCCGAGTCCGCCGGTGCAGGACCAGCCGGACAGGGTGCCGGTCTCGAAGCCGGGGTTGCCGAGTTGGTTCGCCGCGTGGGCGGCGGTGGGGGCGGTGAACGCGGCGGCGGCCGCGAGCAGGGCTGCCGCGCCGACGGCGGGCAGTCGGGTGCGCTTGAGCACCGGGGACCTCCAGTGGGGGTGTGGGGGTGGAGGTGCGGGGAGGAGCCCAAAATGGACTGGACCAATTCATGCTGTCAAGTACCGTCCGGCGAGCGGACGGTGAGCGACGGGTGAACGGGGCCGAGAGCGGTCCCGAGCGCGGGAAGGGCCAGGAGGGCGAGGGCCACGAGGGCAACCGCAGTGACTGCCCGTAGCCAGGCTCTCCTCAGGCTTCCCATCGCCGGAGGTCGGCTGTCCCAGGCCGGCTGTCCTCGGCCGGCTGTCCTCGGCCGGCCCCGCAGGCGGTCGTGCCGTGCGAGCCGGCTTGTCATGGTCGAGCCGAGGCTACTCCGCGTCGACCGGTAACCGACTGATCGTCACCACCGCCGCGTGTTGGCGGCTACGGCCCGGGGCGGGCCGCCGCGAGCGGCGCGGCGGGCCCTCGGCGGGACTCCGCCGGCCGGCCCGGAAAGGAGGTGGAGGACCGTGGACGACCGACGTAGGTTGAAGGAGCCGTCCGGCCCCGCCGACGGCATCCGGCGACGGTCGACCCCCGGCCCCGGTCCGCGTTCCAACCGCTGCACCGAATGATTCAGAGGATCAGATGACCGACCAGTACGACGAGCTTCTCCCGACGACCCGCCGCGCGCTGCTGCACCGGATCGCGGTCGCCCAGGCCGAGGGCCGCACGCCCTCACTGGTCGCCGCGGTGGTCCGGGACGGCAGACTGGTCTGGAGCGGAGCGCGCAGCATGATCGACGGTCATGCGCCCACCGTCGACGTGCAGTACCGGATCGGCTCGCTCACCAAGACCTTCGTCGCCGTCCTGGTGCTCCGGCTGCGCGACGAGGGCCTGCTCGACCTGGCCGACCCGCTGGAGCGCCACCTGCCCGGCACCCCGGGCGACGGCGCCACCGTCGCCCAACTGCTCGCCCACTCGGCCGGCCTCGCCTCCGAGACCCCGGCGCCCTGGTGGGAGCGGACCGACGGCACGCTGCGCCCCGAGCTCGCCGACCTCCTGGAGGGCGACAACCCGCGCAAGCACCCGGCTGGGCGGCTCCACCACTACTCCAACCCCGGCTACGCCCTGCTCGGCGCGCTGGTCGAGCGCCTGCGCGGCGAGCCGTGGCACGAGGTGCTGCACCGCGAGGTCCTGGCGCCGCTCGGGATGGACCGCACCACCCGGCTGCCCGAGCACCCGCACGCCGGCGGCTTCGCCGTCCACCCCTGGGCCGACGTCATGCTGCCCGAACCGCTGACCGAGACCGGGCTGATGGCACCGGCCGGGCAGCTCTGGTCGACCGTCGCCGACCTGGCCCGCTGGGCCGCCTTCCTGACCGCCGGCGACCCGAAGGTGCTGACCGCCGAGAGCCTCGCCGAGATGCGCGTACCCGCCGTCGGCCCGGGCGGCGAGAACTGGTCCGGCGGGTACGGGCTCGGGCTGCAACTGCTGCGCCACCAGGACCGCGTGCTCTACGGCCACACCGGTTCGATGCCGGGCTTCACCGCCGGCCTCTGGATCAGCGAGGCGGACGGTCTGGCGGCGATCGCGGTCGCCAACGCGACCAGCGGCGGCGACACCCCGCGGGTCGCGGCGGAGCTGATCTCCCTCACCGCCCAGCACGAACCCCGGCTGCCCGAGCCCTGGCGCCCGCTGTCCTCCCTCGACGAGGACCTGCTCGCGCTCACCGGCCCCTGGTACTGGGGCGCCGCCGGGCACACCCTGCGGCTGAAGGCCGACCGCGTCCTGGAACTGGCCCCGCTCACCGGCGGCACCCGCAGCTCCCGGTTCCGCGCCGAGCCGGACGGCACCTGGACGGGGCTGGACCACTACTACGCGGGCGAGACGCTGCGGGTCGTCCGCGCCGCCGACGGCTCGGTCAGCCACCTGGACGTCGGCTCCTTCGTCTTCACCCGCCGGCCCTACGGTCCGGCCGAGGCCGTGCCCGGCGGGGTCGACCCGGCCGGCTGGCAGGCCTTCTGAGGCGTCGGGCCTCCCCCGGCCCGGGTGTGTCGCCGCCGCGGGGCTCCGACGCTTCGGCGTCGGGGGCCCGCGCTCCGGCCGGGGAACCAGGCGGACGGGCCAGGCGCAGGAGGTGGGTCGTGCGCAGCGCGTGCGACGCGAGCAGCGTGCCGACGACCGTGCACGGCGCCAGCGCGGCGTCCGTCGCACCGCTCTCCCACCCGAGGAAGGCGCCGACCGCCAGGAACGGGACGACCCCCGTCACGGGGGCGACCACCATCGCGAAGGCGAGGGTGCTCCGCCTGCGGTCCTCCTCCCAGCACCGGTCGGCGGTGATCTGCAGGGCGCCGGCCATCGCCACCACCAGCATCCACCAGGGCGAGGTGGCCAGTCCGACCAGCCTGGCGAGCAGGTGGAGGAGGAGCAGTACGACCGCGAGCTGGGCCTGCACCCGCAGGATGTCCCGCAGCTCCGCGGCGATCTCCCGCCGCCGCGCCGAGCCCGGTTTCCACCCCATGGAGCGGAGCATACGGTGGCGCCCGCACACCGAACAGGTGTCCGGCAGACAGTGAGTGGCCCCATTCAGCAGGTGCACATCCAAGCTCTGCCGAACGGCAACGTGGACGCCAGCCGACACGGAGAAACATACGGATACCGGTTCGCACGCCCCACGACCGAGAGTGCGGGCCGGTGCCACGGCGATCCGTGGCCGCCGTCGTCCGTGCCGCCCTGGAGGGTCTGCCATGACCACCGTCCCCGCGTACGCTCCGCCCACCGTCACCCCCGGCCACACCTCGGTACTCCCCATCCCGCTGCCGGTGCAGCAGACCGTCGGCCAGCCGGTCACCGTCCGTCCGGTCCCCGCCCCGGCCGTACCCGCCCCGGCCGCTCCCCTGCCCGCCCTCGCGGCCCCGGCGCTCTCCGCACCGGCGCTCTCCGCACCGGCCCTGTCCGCACCGGCCCTCCTCGGCAAGGTGCCGGCGCCCGCCTACACCGTCGCGCTCGCCCGTGACGAGGCCGACGTGCGCGCCGCCCAGCTGTTGCGCCACCAGGTCTTCGCCGCCGAACTCGGTGCCCGGCTGCACAGCCCGGTGGCGGGGCTGGACGTCGACCCGTTCGACGCGTTCTGCGACCACCTGCTGGTGCGCGAGGGCGAGGACGGCCCCGTGGTGGGGACCTACCGGCTGCTGCGCCCGGCGGCCGCCCGACGGGCCGGACGGCTCTACTCCGACGGCGAGTTCGACCTGCGCAACCTGGCCCCGCTCCGCGACGGCCTGGTGGAGCTGGGCCGCTCCTGCATCCACCCGGACCACCGGGGCAACGGCGCGGTCATCAACCTGATGTGGGGCGGCATCGCCCGCTACCTCGCCGACACCGGCAACACCTGGGTCGGCGGCTGCTGCTCGATCCCGCTGGACGACGGCGGCGCGACGGCGGCGCGGGTCTGGGACACCGTCAGCGCCAAATACCTCGCCCCCGAGGAGTACCGGGTCGCCCCGCACCGGCCGTGGGACCCCACCGGCCTGCCCCGCGCCGAGCGGGCCGCGCTGCCGGCACTGCTCCGCGGGTACCTGCGGCTGGGCGCCTGGGTCTGCGGCGCGCCCGCCCACGACCCGGACTTCGCCACCGCCGACCTCTACGTGCTGCTGTCCCTGGAGCGCACCGATCCGCGCTACCTGCGGCACTTCCTCTCCGGGCTCGCTCCGGCGGCCCCGGCCACCGGACCGGCCGCGCCCGGCGGTACGGAACCCGCGCCCGGGCCGCTCTCGTGAGCGTCTGGCTGCCGACCGCCCCCTGCACGCCGGAGACCTGCCTGACCGAGGCTGCCCCCGTGGTGGCACTCCCCCGGCGGATCCTGCGCCTCGGCGCGTTCCTGGTCGTGCTGGTGGCGGGCCTCGCGCTCACCCCGTCGGTGCGGGCCCTGCCCGGGGGGCCTCGCGACGCGCTGGTCCGGTCCTGGGCACGCACCCTGCTCGGCGCGCTCGGGGTCACCGTCCGGATCGCGCCGCCCCCGGCCTGCGGCGGCGGGGTGCTGGTGGTGGCCAACCACGTCTCGTGGCTGGACATCCCGCTGATCGCGGCCGGCCGGCCCGGCCGCTCGCTGGCCAAGACCGAAGTCCGGCACTGGCCGGTGCTCGGCCCGCTGGTGGCCTGGGGCGGCACCGTCTTCCTCGACCGCGACCGGCTGCGCACCCTCCCCGGCACGGTCGCCGCGGTCACCGAACTGCTGCGCGCGGGACGGCCCGTGGTCGTCTTCCCCGAGGGGTCGACCTGGTGCGGGCGGGAGAGCGGCCGGTTCCGCCCGGCGCTCTTCGAGGCCGCCGTCCAGTCCGGTGCTCCCGTGCAGCCGGTGACGGTCCGCTACCGGCTCGCGGACGGGCGGGCGACCAGCGCGCCGGCCTTCGTCGGCGAGGACGGCCTGCTCGCCTCGATCGCCCGGGTGGTGTCGGTCCGTGGACTGGTGGCCGAGGTGACCTTCCTGCCCGCGATCCCGGCACCCGCGGTCCGGACCGGTCAGCCGGCGGACCGGTGGCAGCCGCGCCGGGAGCTGGCCCGTGCCGCCCAGGCGGCCGTGGAGGCGACCGGCCGGTGAGTGCCGGGTGGTGACTGCCCGTTGGTGACTGCCCGTTGTGAGCACCCGTTGTGAGTGCCCGCTGTGAGTGCCCGCTGGTGAGTCAGACCGGTGGAGTCGGTGCGGCCGGGTGCCCACGGCGGGTGCCCGTCGTGCCCGGCGCCGGCCGGTGATCGACGGGCGGTGGGCCGGGCGGGTAGCCTCACGGCATCCGCCCGTCCACCACGGCTCGCCGCCGTCGACCGCCGTGCCACACCGTCCGACTCCCCTGCGACCGGCAGCCGTTCCACGGGACCGGCCCCCGCCCGCCGCCGAGGTCTGCCGCCGCCACGCCCAGGAGGACTCCCGCCGTGCCCGAGCTGTACCCGATCGGCAAGCCCTACGCGCAAGGACTCCTGGAGGTCGGCGACGGCCAGCGAATCTACTGGGAGGCCTCGGGCAACCCCGCCGGCAAGCCGGCCGTCGTGGTGCACGGCGGGCCGGGCTCCGGCCACAGTCCGAAGAACCGGCGCTC
This sequence comes from Kitasatospora sp. NPDC059973, assembly GCF_042737525.1. NCBI lineage: Bacteria > Bacillati > Actinomycetota > Actinomycetes > Kitasatosporales > Streptomycetaceae > Kitasatospora > Kitasatospora sp. NPDC059973. Next base: position 28,246 of record NZ_JBHWUI010000014.1, read on the forward strand.
CTTCGACCCCGAGCGCTACCACCTGGTGCTGTTCGACCAGCGCGGGTGCGGACGGAGCCTGCCGCACGCCGCCGACCCGACGACCGGTCTGGAACACAACACCACCGCCCATCTGATCGCCGACATGGAACGGCTCCGCGAACACCTGGGCATCGAGAAGTGGCTGCTGTACGGCGGCTCCTGGGGCTCGACCCTGATCCTCGCCTACGCGCAGACCCACCCCGAGCGGGTCTCGGAGATCGTGATCTGCGGGGTCACCATGACCCGCCCCGAGGAGACCGACTGGCTGTACCGCGGCGTGGGCCGGCTGCTGCCGGGCCCCTGGGAGGCGTTCCGCGAGGGGCTGCCGCCCGCCGAACGGGACGGCGACCTGGTGGCCGCCTACAGCCGGCTGCTGAACAGCCCCGACGAGGCCGTCCGCCGCAAGGCCGCACGGGACTGGGCGACCTGGGAGGACGCGGTGATCGCGCACGAGTCGCTGGGGAAACCGAACGCCTACTCCGACCGCCCGGACGACGCCCTGATGGCGTTCACCCGGATCACCGCGCACTACTTCGCGCACGACGCCTTCCTGGAGGACGGCCGGCTCCTGCGCGACGCGGGACGGCTGGCCGGGATCCCGGGCGTCCTGATCCACGGCCGGCTGGACCTCGGATCGCCGCTGAAGACCGCCTGGGAACTGGCGAAGGCCTGGCCGGACGCCGAGTTGACGGTCATCCAGGACTCCGGCCACACCGGGAGCCCCGCCATGGGCGAGGCGGTGTTCGCAGCCATCGAACGGTTCGCCGGACCCGCCCGGAACTGACCACGACGGCTCGCTCCGGCCGTCTCGTGCCGGCGGCGAGACGGTCCGCCGGCCCGGCCGGGAGTCGGACCTGCGGCGAGACCGAGACGGCCGGGAGTTGCCCGGCCGTTGCCCGGCCGGGGGCCGCCCGGGCCCGGTCGGCCGTGTGCCCAAGGGCCGCTCCCGGCCGCCCGATCGGGCCCCTACGATACGAGCATGATCGCCTATGCCCCCGCGGCCCTGTTCTTCGTCCTGTGCGGGATCGGGGTGCTCCGTGACCGACGCCGATTCAGCAACGCCGTCCTGCTCGGCATAGCCGTCTCCTTTCTCGCCCTGGCGCTGCTCGCCGAGTTGCGCAAGGCCCCGACACTGGTCGCCGAGGTGGCAGCCGTCGCCATCATCCTGCTGCCGGCGGTCGGAACGCTGGCGCTGGTCGGCTTCCTGATCGCCAACGGCCTGACCATGGTCCGCAAGGAGGGCAGACGGCCGGCCAATCTGCTGTCCCTGCTCGCGGGCCTCGGCATCCTCTCCGTGATCAGCCTGCTCGTCGCCGCCGTGGTGACCCGCTCGTACCGGCTGGGGGTCCTCGCCGGCACCGCCGTGCTGGTGGTCGGTTACATCTCCTTCCTGTTCGTCTGCTTCGTGGGCTACGCCTTCCTGTACGGCCGCCACCGCCCCCGCCGGGACGTCGACTTCGTCGTGGTGCTCGGCTCGGGCCTGATCGGCGGCGACCGGGTGCCGCCGCTGCTGGCGAGCCGGCTGAACCGGGGCCGCGAGGTGTACGAGAAGCAGGCCGCTCGCGGCAACCCACCGGTGCTGATCACCTCGGGCGGCCAGGGACCGGACGAGAAGCTGCCCGAGTCCCACGCGATGGCCGACTACCTCGTGCAGCGCGGCTTCCCCGAGGCACACCTCGTGCGTGAGGAGCGCTCGCGCACGACGGAGGAGAACCTGCTCTTCTCCAAGGCGATCATGGAGCAGGCCAAGCCCGGGTACCGCTGCGTGATCGTCACCAACAACTTCCACGCGTTCCGTGCCGCGCTGACGGCCCGTAAGGCGGGTGTGGCCGGGCAGGTCTTCGGCTCCCCCACCGCGGCGTACTACTGGCCGAGCGCGACGATCCGGGAGTTCGCCGCCGTCTTCCTCTCCCACAAACTGATCAACTTCGGCATCTGCGGCTTCCTCGCGCTGTGCGGAGTGCTCGCCGCCGCGCTCTGACGCACCGGACACGCCGTCCTTCCGGGCCCCGGCCGCCAGAACCCGGGGAAACGGCCCGGTGCCCGCCGTGTCATGCCGTCGGACGCGGCGCCAGGACCGCGCAGGTGGTCGTCCCGTGCGCGTACAGCTTGCCGTCCTCCACGCCGACCACCCGTGCCTCCGCCGTCGCGAGGGTACGGCCGACGTGTAGCGCCATGGCCTCGCACCGCAGCTTCCCCGAGTCGGCGAACACCGGGCGCACCATGTGCACGTTCAACTGGGTCGTGGTGTAGGCCGTGCCGGCGGGCAGTCGGCTCATCACGGCGCAGCCGAGCGCCGAGTCGAGCAGGGTGGCGAGGTAGCCGCCGTGAACGGTGTTCATCGGGTTGAAGAGATGCTCGCCGACCTCGCCCTCGAAGACCGCCGTGCCCGGCCCGGCCTCGACCAGTCCGAAGCCCAGGGTGCTGGCGATCGGCGGAGCCTGGATCCGTCCCGCGATCATCTCCCGCAGGATCTCCTCCCCGGTGAGGTGCGGGAACGCGGAGACCGGCGGTCCGGCCTGCCAGTGGTGGGTACGGCTGTGCGACGCCTCGTCCGGCACGGTCTGCTCTCCCTGGAATCCATACGTGGTCATGGGACCAACCTGCCCGCTCCGCCCGTCCGGCTCAACTGCGATTCGCACGACGGAGCGGCTCCGCCCATGGCGGCACCGGCCATGACGGGCGCGCCGACAACGGGTGACCGTCACATGTCACCCGACGGCCGGACGCGCCACGCTGCACGGCAGTCCACCGAACTCCGCCCCCACCCAGGAGTCCCCATGGTTCTGCTGCCCGTGCGCGTGTCAACAGCGCCCGCCGTGACCGCCCCGTCCACCGCGCTCGTCCCACCGACCGGGTCCGACGTGCCCGGATCCAGGTGCGCTGGATCCGACGTGCCCGGATCCAGGGCCCCCGGTACCACTGTGACCGGGACCGCCCGCGCCGTGCCCGTCGCCGGACCGGCCCGCCCGGGCCGGCGGCTCGCGCGCCGCGCCGCGGCTGCGCTGCTCGCGGCGCTGGCACTCGCCTCCACGGCACCGGCCTCCGCCGTCGCGGCCGCCACCCCGGGCCCCGGCCGTACCGCGGCCTCCGCGACTTCTGCCGCGCATGTGGCCGCCCCTGCCGCCTCCACGGCGGGCGGGACCTTCCAACAGGTCACCGGGTTCGGTGGCAACCCCGGGAACCTGGCGATGTTCTCCTACACCCCGGCAGGCCTGCCGACCGGCGCACCGCTGGTGGTCGCGCTGCACGGCTGCACCCAGACAGCCACCGACTACTACCGCAACTCCGGCTGGACCACCCTGGCCGACCGGTACGGCTTCGCGGTCGTCTTCCCGCAGACCGGCAGCGCCAACAACGCCCTCTCCTGCTTCAGCTGGTTCGACGCCGCCAAGGACAGCCGGGGCACGGGTGAGGCCGAATCGGTGTCCGAGATGGTCACCGAAGCCCGGGCCCTGTACGGCTCCGACGGGCGCCGGGTGTTCGTCACGGGCCTCTCGGCCGGCGGCGGTATGGCGGCCGACCTGCTGGCCGACTACCCGGACGTGTTCGCGGGCGGAGCGATCGACTCCGGCCTGCCCGCGCACTGCGCCACCACCCAGGCCGCCGCCTCGGGGTGCCAGAACAACGACCAGCGGCTCACCCCGGCCCAGTGGGGCGACCGAGTCCGCCGGGCGTACCCGGGCCACAGCGGGCCGTGGCCCCGGGTGGCGATCTGGCAGGGCACCGCGGACACCACCGTCAGGCCCGTGAACGGCACCGAGCTGCGGGACCAGTGGACGGATGTGTGGGGCATCGGCCAGAGCGCCTCCGCCACCCGGAACCTGCCGGCTGGGACCACCGAGTCCGTCTACAACGACGCGAGCGGCCGGCCCGCCGTGGCGCTCTACTCCGTCGCGGGGATGGGTCACGGACTCGCGGTCGACCCGGGCCCGGGGGCGGACCAGTGCGGAGCCGGCGGCGCCTACTTCCTCGACACGATCTGCTCCAGCTACTACACCGCGCGGTTCTGGGGCTTGGACGGCGGCGGCCCGGCCACGCCCTCGCTGCCCGCACCGGCGGGCCTGACCGCGACCGCCACCGGCCAGGACTCGATCGCGCTCGGCTGGCAGGCCGTCACCGGCGCCGCGTCGTACGTGCTGTACCGGAACGGAACGCGGGTGGCCGCCCCGGCCGGCACCTCGTACACCGACGGCGGCCTGAACCCCGGGGCCTCGTACACCTACACCGTGGCCGCCGTCGACGCGGCGGGCGCCGTGGGAGCCCGGTCGGCGGCGGTGACGGCGAGCACTCCCGGCGGCCCGCAGCAGTGCTTCACGGACAGCAACTACGACCAGGTGAAGGCGGGCCGTGCGACCCAGGCCGGCGGCCTCACCTACGCCCTCGGCTCGGGGCAGGCCATGGGCCTCTGGAACACCTTCACGATCCACACGCTGAAGGAGACCGGGGCGGGCTACTTCGTTCTCGCCGACGGGCAGTGCTGACCCGCAACCGGCCGCGAGTCGGCCCCGGTACGGGCCCCGATGCGGCCCCCGACTCCGGGCCGGGCCCGCGTGTCCGCGGTGTCCGGCCACCGTGCCACCGCCGGTGTGCCGGCCTCCGCCGAACCTTCTGAGCTTCCTCATCCGTGCTCCTCTCCGGGGCGCAGACCGGCGAACAGGTCGGATTCGGGGAGGACGGTCTCCACCAGGCTCCGGGCCAGGTGGTAGTCCTCCGTCGGCCAGACCTCGCGCTCGATCTCACGCGGGTGTGCCATGAACCCGGTGCCGGGCTGTATCTGGGTGGCGTGCGCGAGCAGGGCGGCGTCGCGTACGGCGAACTGCTCGGCGCAGCGGATCCGGGTGGTGGTGGCGAGGGCGGGCGGGGCGTCGGGCCAGCCGGCCAGCACCTCGCCCATGGCCGAGTCGACGCCGCGCGCCGTCATCGCGTCGTGCATGGTCTGGAACCAGGCCCGGGACAGCGCCAGGTGGTAGTAGAGCTTGGCCACCTGCCAGGGCTCGCCCGCCTCCGGAGAGCGGTCGGGGTCGGCCGCGCCCTCGACCGCCTCGACGGTGACCCGATGGGTCATCACATGGTCGGGGTGCGGGTAACCGCCCGTCTCGTCGTAGGTGACGACGACGTGGGGGCGGAACTCGCGGATCAGCGTGATCAGCGGCTCGGCGGCGACGGCGGGCGGCAGGAGCGCGAAGCAGCCGTCGGGCAGTGGCTCGCCGGGGCCCGGTAGCCCGGAGTCGGTGAAGCCCAGGAAGCGCTGGCCGACACCGAGGATCTCGCGTGCGGCGGCCATCTCCTCGCGCCGGATCCGGGCCAGCTCGGCCCTGGTCCCGGGCCGGTCGAGTGCCGGGTTGAGCACCGAGCCGCGCTCGCCGCCGGTGCACGTCGCGACCATGACGTCCACCCCCTGGGCGGCGTAGCGGGCGAGGGTGGCCGCTCCCTTGCTGGACTCGTCGTCGGGGTGGGCGTGCACGGTCAGCAGCCGGAGTGCGGAGGGGTGAGTGAACATGCGCGGTTCCTTCGGTCGGAGTGACGTCGAGCAGCGGTCCGGTGGCCCGCCGGGAGCCAACTTAGGTCGGACCCATCAATTGGGTCAAGCCTAATTCATGTACCCGACCCAGTGAATCTGCGCTACGCTCACGCCATGACCGAGGGCACCCCCAACCTGCGCGAGCTCAACAAGCGCCGCACCCGCGAGGCGATCTCGAACGCCGCCACGCGGCTCTTCATCGAGCACGGCTTCGACCGGACGACGATCGCCGAGGTCGCGGTGGCCGCCGGGGTCGCCAAGATGACCGTCACCAACCACTTCCCGCGCAAGGAGGACCTCGTCCTCGACCTGCACCGGGAGATGGTCGCCGCCCAGGCCGAGGCGGTCGCCGGGCGCGCGCCCGGCGAGTCCGCGCTGGCGGCGCTGCGCCGCACCTGCCTCGCCTCGATCGACCGGCACGACCCGGCCCTCGGGTTCGCCGATCCGCCGTTCGTCCGCACCGTCACGGAGAGCCCCGCCCTGCTCGCCCGGCTGCGCGAGATCCACGAGCAGAGCGAGAACGCGCTCACCGCGGCCCTCGCCGAGGCCACCGACTCCCCACCGGGCGACCTCACCGCCAGACTCGCGGCCGGCCTGCTGGCGGCGATCCGCCGCGCGCTCTTCACCGAGGTCTTCCACCGCGTCCTGGCCGGCGAGGAGCACGAGGCGATATCGGCGGCCATCCGACCGTCCGCCGTCCGGGCCTTCGACCACCTGCGGAGCGCGCTCGACGGGTACGCCGTCCGGCCGACCGACTGACGCGCCGCCACACACCGGGCGCGCCAACGACGGGCATCCCCCGACCGGGCCGCTCGTCGTACAGGCACACCGGCACAGCGGAAAAGCGCAGGTCCCGACACTTGACGAAAGGTTGACTTGTTCACGGCAGAACGTTGGCGGGCCCCGACCCTATGGTCGGCGCATGCCCCCACAGCCCATCGGGCGGACAGCCCTGCCCGTCCTGCCCTACCGCAAACCCACCCCCGGCCGGGACTACTGGGTGCTGGATGACGTGCTACCCGATCCGGACGCGGTCCGCGAACGGTGCCTCGCCCGGGGCGACTGGACGGAGGGGTACCCCTACCGGCCCGAGACATGGCCCGGACTGCGCACCATGCCCGGCCTGGAGCCGGCCGAGCTCGCCCGGGTGGAGGCACTGGTCCGCAGGGCGACCGGTGCCGCCAAGCTCTGGGTCCAGAGCACGCCCGGCGGCGGAACCCTCAACCACAACTGCGTCCAACTGGTCGGCGCCGGCGAGTCGGAATCCCGCCCCCACACCGACTCCCGCGCGCTCTGCCGCTACGCGGCCGTCCTCTACCTCAGCCCCGGCGCCCCCAAGGAGGCCGGCACCAGCTTCTACCGCCAGCAGTTCCCCGGCGGGCGCCTCGGCGGCAACCTCGTCGACGCACCGCACAACAACCTCGTCGAGGCGCTCGGCACGCGCCGCGTCCCGGGTGACGCCTTCACCGAGGACGTCCGCGTCCCCAACCGCTACAACCGGCTCCTGCTGTACCGCGCCAACCTGATCCACAGTGCCACCGGCTACTACGGCATCCCGCTGGAGGAGCGGCGCATGACGGCCGTCTTCTTCTGGATGGCCTGACCCCGGAGCGCCCTGGCACCGGGCCCCCGGAGCACCCGGCCCCGGATCCCTGACGTGAGCCGTCCGTGCAGCAGAACCCCGAAGCGCCGTCTCCGCCGCCCTCCCTGGTTCACGGCACGCCCACCCGGGGAAACAGCGCTCATGGACAGCGACCTCCCGCCGCACCCGGAGCCCGGCACGGCGACCGGTGCGACCGACGACCCCGGCAACGGCACCCGCAGCGACACCCTCAGCGACAGCGGCGACGACACCGACAGCACCAGCGGGACCGACAGCGGCGACGGCGCCATCGGCGGTTCGGTGACCGAGGCCGCACGCCCCGAATGGTCCGGCATCGACCGGATGACGACCCTCGACCTCCTCCGCCTGATGAACGACGAGGACCGCACCGTGGCCGAGGCCGTGGCCACGCAGCTGGAACCGATCGCCGCCGCGGCCGAGGCGATCGCCGCCCGGATGGCCCGGGGCGGCCGACTGGTGTACGTGGGGGCGGGAACGGCCGGGCGGCTCGGAGTGCTGGACGCGAGCGAGTGCCCGCCGACCTTCAACACCGCCCCCGGTCAGGTCGTTGCCCTGATCGCGGGCGGGTCCGCAGCGCTGGTCCGCGCCGCCGAGGGCGCGGAGGACCGGCCGGACCTCGCCGTCGCCGACCTCGAAGCACTCACTCCGACGGCCGCCGACTGCGTGGTGGGCGTCTCCGCCTCGGGCCGTACGCCGTACACGGTGGCCGCGATCCGACAGGCCCGCGCCGCCGGGGCGCTGACCGTGGGCGTGGCCTGCAACCGGGGGTCCGCCCTGGTGTCGGCGGCCGCGCTGGGCATCGAGGTGGTGACGGGGCCGGAGGTGCTGGCCGGATCCACCCGGCTCAAGGCGGGCACCGCACAGAAGCTCGTCCTGAACCTGCTCTCGACGGCCGTCATGGTCCGCCTCGGCAAGACCTACGGAAATCTGATGGTCGACGTGCGGGCGGGCAATGCCAAGCTTCGCGACCGGGCCCACCGGATCGTGGCCACGGCCACCGGCGCGGACGAGGAGACCGTCCGGAGCGCGCTGGCCGCGACGGGCGGCGAGGCCAAGGACGCCGTCCTGGTCGTGCTCGCCGGAGTGGACGCGCCGACCGCCCGCCGACTGCTCGCCGCCTCGGGCGGCCGACTGCGCGAAGCCCTGGAATCGGCCCGGACGGTGGACTGACGGACGGTGGACTGACGGACGGTGGACTGACGGACGGCCTCGGCGGCACGCACTCGTGGCGGCCGCAGAGACGCCGCCGGAGCACAGTGAACCGGCTCGCCCTTCGTCGACGGCGTGCTTGTTCCGCCAGACGGTATAGCGGCGGATCATGCTTGAACTTGGCGATCTTCTTGATCTCCCGGCGCTCGGGCAGGGTGAACGCCCGTGGCCGCCCGCCCTGTGCTTCGGGGAGGGTGAGTCGAAGCCGTCGGCGTTGAAGTGGTGGATCACGTCGCGAACCCGGTCCGTACCGGTGAACGTGACCTCGGCGAGCTTCGCCACAGGCATACGCGGGGCAGACAGCAGCACCGTCTGTGCCCGCCGCCAGGGCACCACTACCCGGCGCCCCGGTGGACGATCCGCAGCAGCCGGCTGCCCTCGTCATCATCGATCTCGCGGACCTGCACGCGGACGCCGGGTCGCCAACCATGCGGTGCGGGAGGGGGATCCGTGGCGTCGGTCTACAGCTGATCGAAGGTCCAGGTGAGGACCACCTGCCCCGTTTCCGGGACGCCGCCGGCACGGCGGTACGTGGCCAGTGCTGCCGCGTTCTCCTCGTCCGTGATGGTCCACACGCCATAGCAGCCCCGTTCACGGGACAGGTCGGCGAGCGCCGACACCAGAGCCCGGCCGACGCCACGCCCGCGGAACGACTCGTCGACGCCCAGCTCGTACAGGAACATCTCGGTTCCCTTGTCCGGATGGGTCATCTCGACACCAGTGACGATCCCCGCCGGGACGTCGTCCACATAGGCGATGAGGAGGTGATGGCGCTCGTCCGTCAGGAACCGTTCAGTGGCCTCCCGCCCTGGGACGGTGTCGAAGAGATGTCCAGCGGCGTCGACCGCCTCGACCTGAGTGACACGACGGATCTCCATTCGAGGATCCTGACACGTTCTGGCATCGGGGGGGCGGCCATTTTGCCGCAGAGCGGTCCCGACGCCGAACCCGTCTCTACGGCCCCTCGGAACCCCGCCGCTCCGACCTCTGTCGGTACCTCGGGCGATGCGCGCGTTGGAGCGTCCTCGGGCCGCGTGCAGCACGATCTGTGCGCGGGAGCGCAGTTGATGGGGTGTCTTGTGGCCCCAGGCGGCCTTCCTCAGCCGCCGGCGCTCGGTGGCGGTCGGGGGCTACCGGGTACGCAGCGGCAACCGGCGTGAAGGACGGGCCGATCGGTAGAAACGGTCAAGGCGGGCCGCGGCCTGCCTTGACCCGCCGCGGCATGGAGCGGATGACGCCGCCCGAAAGGCAAGTGCGTTCGGGCAGGATGGCCGCCATGGCGAACCCGCCCGACTCCACCAAGACCTCCCTCGCCCAACGGCGCTCCGCCCGCGCCCGCACCGCCTGGCCCCAGCTCACAGCCGTGCACGTCCGTTGCCGCGGCACGTTCGTCTACGTGGACGGCGAGCTGCTCGGCGGCGAGAGGTTCTCTCTCGCTCTCGGGCCGGACCGTGCCTGCCTTTGCTGACGGGCGGACCAGTGCCCGCTGCCGAGTCTGTGCGGAGCTCCTCTTGAGGCTTCAGCACCGAGACCTCATGAGAGGCGGTTCGCTTTTATCAGAATGCGTTCAGCCCGGTGAGTCTGCTGGAGAGTTCCCAGAGCCGGGATGCCGCGGCGGGGTCGGTGGCCCAGGGTTTGACTCCGCCGATGAGCATGTCGTCGGTGGCAGCCGGTTCCGCGATATCGCAGTCCTGGCAGTAGGCCCCTCCGTGGCCGTCGAGCAGAGGTGACGTTGCCGCCCATACGGCTGTCGCCGCGCCTTGCTCCGGGGTTTTGAAACCGTCGGCCGGCTCGCCGTCCGGGGTCACCCACCCCTGCGTGAGCCACTCCTCGCGAGGGATGTGACGCTGCAATGGCGTGAGGATGCTTCCGGGGTGCACCGCGAAGGCGTGCACGCCCCCATCCGTACCGAGGCGGTCGAGGTGCAGGGCGAACAGCGCGTTGGCGGTCTTGGACTGGGCGTAGGCCAGCCAGCGGTCGTAGCCGGTGCGGAAGTGCAGGTCGTCCCAGCGGATGTCGGACAGGAAGTGCCCGGACGAGGCGACGGACACCACCCGGGCCCCTCCGGCGACCAGGGCCGGGCGAAGACGCTGGGCCAGCGCGAAGTGGCCGAGGTGGTTGACCGCGAAGTGTGCCTCCCACCCCGGGCCGACCCGTGTCTCCGGGCAGGCCATCACGCCCGCGCCGTTGATGAGGACGCCGAGCGGACGGCCGGTCTCCAGGAAGCCGTCGCAGAAGACCCGGACGCTCTCCAGGTCGGCCAGATCGAGTGCGTGCACCTCCGTCCCGGGGACGTCGCGCAGAGCGCGTTCTGCGGTGGTGGGGCGGCGGGCGGGGACGACGACGTGTGCTCCGGCCCGGGCGAGCGCCCGCGTGGCCTCCAGACCGAGGCCCGAGTAGCCACCCGTGACCAGCGCGGTCGTGCCGGTCAGGTCGATCCCGGCGAGAACATCGCCGGCCGTGCTGTGGGCACCGAATCCGGTACCGGTCCCGAGCTGCTTTGTGATCATGCTCAAGACGCTAAGACCTAGACCGCGCGCTAGGTCAAGGTACGGTGCAGCGATGAGTGAAGACGCGGGTGGCCTGCCCATCGGAAGAGTCGCCGAGCTGACCGGAATGAGCGTGCACGCGCTGCGGTTCTTCGAGCGCGAGGGCCTGTTCCTGCGCGAGATCCCGCGCACCGGCGGAGGGCAGCGGATCTACGAACAAGCGGACGTGGACTGGCTCGTACTGTGCCGTCGGCTCCGCGACTCGGACATGCCCATCGCCACGATCAAGAGGTTCGCGGAACTGGTCCGGTCGGGCCCCGGCAACGAGCCGGACCGCCTCGCCCTGCTGCGCGAACACGAGCGCGCCGTACGCGCCAGGATCGACGCCCTGATCGCGAGCCTCGACGTCATCCACGGCAAGGTCGTGACGTACGAGCAGCACCTTCGCGGCGGGACAGCCGTCGGGCTCTGGTCGCCGACACCGTCTCGGTAGACTTTCCCGCTGTTCAGGGAGCGAGGCGCACTTCTATCGCAAAGGCGCCTTTCGCGGAATCCCGGATCACGCCAGGGTGACGTGCATGCCGCCCTCCGCCAGGACGTCGAGGGCCTCGGCGAACGGGTTGTACGGCTATGCCACCCGTCGTCAGGGCGCGGGATAGCGGATTGATACTCGCGCGCGGTCGCGGCGTCTCGCCTGAGCAGGGTTGCGGGGGCTGCGGAGCCGAAGGTGCCACGCAGGCAGTCGTCAAGGTGTCCAGGCAGCCACCGAAGTAGCCGCCCGGCCCGTTCACCGCCCCAGCGCCAAGTAGGAGCCTCCACCCCACTGGCCCGGACCTGTGACCCAGCCTCCGCACAGGACCTGACCTTGCGTCAACCCCCGAAGGACTTCTGCCGCAGACCACTATGAGTCGTCCGTAAGTGGTCTTTCCCTTGGGATGACCTTGGCCGTGGCTGGTGTTATCACGGCGTCCGAGCCGTCCTGGACTGCCCCGTTCGCCGGACTGAGCCCGCATGCCTTCGGCGAGTTGGTGAGGCAGCTGCGCCGCGTCGGTCGGCCCCTGCCCGGCAACCGCAACGAGTGCAGGGCATGGGAGGAATTCGGGGTCAAGGCCGCCGTCGGCCGGACAACCACGATCGCCGACGGCGGCTACCCCGGAACCGGCCTCGTCATCCCGCACCGCCGGCCCCGAGGCAGCGAACTGACCGACTGGCGGGCCGAACACGACCACGGTCACAAACGGGTCCGCGCCCGCGTCGAGCACGCCTTCGCCCGGATGAAGACCTGGACGATCCTGCGCGACCGCCGCCTGAGAGGCGACGGTGTGCACCACGCGATGCACGGCGTTGCCCGCCTGCACAACCTCGCGCCCACGGGATGACTCCCGCCGCATGCGCGACCGTAAAGGTTCCCGGGAGAGGGCTCCCCACCTCGCAGTCTCGGAGCAGAAATCAGGTGAGGCAGAACTCGTTGCCCTCGATGTCCTGCATCGTGATGCACGACTCGTTGACGCCATCGGCGCGCTGCGTCAGCACGTGCTTCGCGCCGAGCGCCATCAGCCGTGCGCATTCGGCCTCGAGTGTGGCCAGGCGCTCGTCGCCCACGAGCCCGGTGCCGGCCCGCACATCGAGATGCACCCGGTTCTTGACGACCTTGCCTTCGGGGACTCGCTGGAAGAGCAGGCGCGGAGCACCACCCGCGGGATCAGTGCACGCGAAGTAGATCGCGTCCTCGGGCGGCAGTGAGCGGAAGCACTCCTCCCACGTGGCGAAGCCTTCCGGGACCGCCGGCATGACGTACCCCAGCACCTCGCACCAGAAGGCGGCGAGACGCACAGGCTCCGCGCAGTCGAAGGCCACTTGGAACTGCTTGATCGTTGACATGGGCGCACAGTAACAGGAGCTCCGCTTATCTCCGCAGGTCAGGGGATCCACAGGTGGTCAGGCGGCGGGGTGGACGGCAGCGCCGGGGGTGCGGGCTACGGCACGGTAGGCGGCGGGTACGCCACCTACCGGCGGCCGGATGCCGAGGATCGAGCAGGCGATCTCCGCCACCCTGGGTGGGGCGCGCCGTGGTCAATGTCGGGTCCGGCGCGGGTTTCGTACGAGTCGGCGACGCTGGAGGTGACGGCGGTCGGGCCGTCGGCGTCGATGCGTGCCCAGCGCCCCACGCACCTGTCGGCCGCCGTCGATGCCGTCGATGCCGTGGCCGAGAAGCTGCCGTTCGGCGACGACGCTTTCGACGCGGCGATGACCGCCTTCAGCGTGCACCAGTGGAGCGACCTCACGACGGGCCTGCGCGAGGTGCGGCGGGTTGCGCGTGGCCCCCTCGTCGTGTTGACCTGCGACCCCGCTCTCGTCCGGGACCTCTGGCTGTACGAGTACGCGCCGGAGGTGCTGGACACCGAGGCGCGCCGCTACCCGGCGATCGCGGATCTGACCGAGGCTCTCGGCGGACCCGCGTCGGTGCCCGGGTGCCGATACCCGTCGACTGCACCGACGGCTGCAACGAGGCGACCTACGCGCGCCCCGAGATGCTGCTCGACCCCGGTGCTCGACAGGCGTGCTCGGCGTGGAGCCTCCTCGACGAGCAGTCGCGCGAACGGTTCGCCGCGGATCTGCGGGCCGACCTGGACAGCGGAGCAAGGGACACCCGGTTCGGCGCTCCGCGGCAACAGCCCTTCCACGAAGGCTCGCTGGTCGTGATCCGGTCCGGTCCGGTCCGGCCTGATACCGGCGGCGCAGCACTGAGACGCGCCGCGGCCACTCCCCGCCACGGATCCGGGTACAGCACAAAGCTCGGCACGGGCAGTGGCGGGCCCCTCCCGCGGTACGCCGAACGGTGGGAGGCCGCCCGCCACGCGACCGGACCCCGCCCGGGGCTCACCCGGCGGTCACGAGAGACGGACGGCTTCCCGCGCCACCACCTCGCCGAAGCGGGGCAGGTCGAGGTCGACCGCCGACCGGTGCTCCGCCTCCGTCAGGGCCGCCATCGCATCCTCGACGAACACCAGCTCGTAGCCGTGGTCGGCGGCTGCCCGAGCGGTCGACTCCACGCCCAGGTTGGTCGCGATGCCGGCGAACACCAGCGTGTCCACGCCGCGCCCCTGGAGCAGGTCGTGCAGCCCGGTGTCCTGGAACCCGCCGATGGTGCGCTTCACCAATACGGCATCGGCCGTCGCCGCCACCTCCGCGACCAGCCCACTGCCGGGCGGCTGCTCGGCGACGTTCGGGCGCTCGACGCGCAGGGCGACGACGGGGGCACCCGCTGCCCGGAAGGCCGCCGCCAGTTCCAGCGACGCCCTGAGCACCTCGGTCCCCGCGTGCGGTGCCAGCGGCAGGGCGACGATCCGGTCCATCAGGTCGACCAGGACGAGCGCCGTCCGGCCGCGGTCAAGGGTTCGCATGGCGGATCACGGTAGCGGATCACCGTGGCCGGATGCCTGCTCCTGGGCGGTCGCGCTCCGGAATCCTCGATCAGCACCCACCGCCCGTACTCGACGTCTGCGTCGTGGTCGGTCATCCGCAGGATGTCGGCGGCCTCGCTCAACAGCGGCAGGCCGCGCGACGCCACGACACGAGCCCTGACGAGCGACGGCCGAACAAGGCCGGACAAGATGCCTTCCGACCAGGCAACCGGGCAACTGATCGGACCGTCGCAACGCCGTCCGGCCGCGCCGTCGGACGGCATCCGCCAGGCCGCCGACAAGAGTTGAACGCCAACGCCGTCCTTGACGCCCTCGACGGGTTGTCGATTTCATGGTGTGAACGTCGCCCGGTCCCGAGCATCGACGGCGATGTGGGTGCCTCATGCCCCAGGGGGGTGATGTCCCCACCTCCGTCCGCGACGCACCACCCAGCGACGACACCGCACCGGCCGCCCCACCCCGAGAACACCGGAGCTTCCCCGTACCTGAAGGTGGGAGCGCTCCCGCACTCCTCATCCCGCCCCACCCCGCCCCGCAGGAACCACCCACAGGAACCCGCTCCGCCCCGGCCGGTGCCCACCGGCGGAGGCCCGCCCGGACCGCCGCCGCACTCCTCGGAGAGGAAGACCGACGTGTCCCACCCCCTACGCCGCCTGCGCAGGATCGTGACAGCGCTCGCTCTCACGGCGGCCGTGCTCCTGTCGGCCCCACCCGCGCACGCCGCCCCCACCACCCCGACCAGCGCCCCCGCCCCCGCAGCGACGGGAGCGACGGGAGCACCCGGCGCCACCGCCCCGGGCTCCGGCTACTGGCACACCAGCGGGCGCCAACTGCTCGACGAGGCCGGCCGACCCGTCCGGATCGCCGGAGTCAACTGGTTCGGCTTCGAAACAGCCGACCACGTTCCGCACGGCCTCTGGGCCCGCGACTACGGCAGCATGATCGACCAGATGCGCGCCCTCGGCTTCAACACCATCCGCCTGCCCTACAGCGACGACCTCTTCCGGGGCTCCGTACCGACCGGCGTCAACCACTCCGGCGGCATGAACGCCGACCTCGAGGGCCTGACCTCGCTCCAGGTGATGGACCGGATCGTCGACCGGGCCGGATCCGCCGGGCTCAAGGTGATCCTCGACCGCCACCGCCCGGACGCCGGTGGGCAGTCGGCGCTCTGGTACACGAGCGCCGTCCCGGAGAGCACCTGGCTCGCCGACCTCCGGGCGATCGCCGCGCGCTACGCCGGCAACCCCACCGTCATCGGCATCGACCTGCACAACGAGCCGCACGATCCGGCCTGTTGGGGCTGCGGCGACCCGGCGCTCGACTGGCGCCTGGCGGCCGAGCGCGGCGGCGAGGCCGTCCTGGGGGCCAACTCCTCGCTGCTCGTCCTCGTCGAGGGCGTGCAGAGCTTCCAGGGCAGTTCGACCTGGTGGGGCGGGAACCTCCGCGGTGCGGCGGCGTACCCGGTCCGGCTGGGCGTGCCGAACCGCCTCGTCTACTCCGCGCACGAGTACGCCACGAGCGTGGCGCGCCAACCGTGGTTCGACGACCCGGCGTTCCCCGCCAACCTGCCCGCGGTGTGGGACTCCAACTGGGGCTACCTGTTCCGACAGAACATCGCGCCGGTGTGGGTCGGCGAGTTCGGCTCCACTCTGCAAGCAGCCGCCGACCGGACCTGGCTGACCGCGCTCACCCAGTACCTGCGGCCCACCGCGCAGGCGGGCGCGGACGCCTTCTCCTGGACGTTCTGGTCCTGGAACCCGAACTCGGGCGACACCGGCGGGATCCTCAAGGACGACTGGACCACCGTGGACACGGTGAAGGACGGCTACCTCACGGCCGTCAAGGCCCCGGGGTTCGCCGCCGGCGGCGGTGTCGGCGACACGCGGTCGCCGACGGCCCCCACCGGTCTCACGGCGACCGCTGTCACCGCCACCTCCGCCACCCTCGGCTGGGCCGCCTCCCAGGACGACACGGGCGTCACCGGCTACGACGTCCACCGGGGCGCCACGCTGGTGGGCACAGTCACGGGCACCACGTACACGGACACCGGCCTCGCCCCGGCGACCGCCTACACCTACACCGTCACCGCCCGGGACGCCGCCGGGAACGTCTCGGCCGCCTCCGGGGCGACGACCGTGACCACCGCGGGGCCTGCCGGCACCACCGGCTGCACGGCCAGTTGGCACACGGACAGCCAGTGGGACACCGGGTTCACCGCGACCGTGACGGTCACCAACACCGGGAGCCGGGCCGGTAGCACCTGGACGGCCGCCTGGGACCGGCCCGCCGGGTGGCAGCCGACCGGTACCTGGAACGCCGCCGTCACCCAGTCGGCGAGCACGGTCACCGCGACCGGCCTGGCGTACAACAGCGCCTTGGCGCCCGGCGCTTCGACGACCTTCGGCCTTCAGGGCAGCGGCCGGCTCGGCGCCTCCCCGCCGGTGCCGACGTGCACCGTCACGCCCTGACGGCAGCAGGGCCTCCGCCCACCCGGCACCACCAGCCACCGGGCACCGGGCACCGGGCACCGGGCACCGGGCACCGGGCACCGGGCACCGGGCACCAGCCACCGGGCACCAGCCACCAGACACCAGGCCGTACCGCAGACAGCCCACCCAGACCCACCCGACGCTCGCCGAGGCCCACCACGGACTCACTACGGGAGCGCTCCCACGCATTTGCGTCGAACGCCTTGACGCCTCCAACCGTTCATGGGTTGATAGCGGGGAGCCGGAGTCTGACTCCATCTCACGCGCACAGCAGCCGAATTGATGGTCTTCCCGCAATTCGGCAACTATCCCGGCCCACCCGCCGGAGACCTGCACCGGGATCGCTCTCACCTCTGATGGGAGCGATCCCACTCCGGCGCCCCGGACCGGCGCCCTTACCCCTGGGTCCCCCACCCGAAAGGACTCCCCATGCCTTCCGGCCACCACAACGGCGGACGCACCCGCCGCAGGCCCGTGCTCCACCGGCTGCGCACCCTCGCCGCCGTCGCGGCGCTCGGCGCCACCAGCCTCCTGCCCGTCGCCACCGCCTCCGCCACCCCCGCCTCAGCCGCTGCGGCGGAGGCCTCAACGTCGGCCGCCCGGGTCGACAACCCCTATGCCGGCGCGGGCGTCTACGTGAACCCCGAGTGGGCCGCGAACGCCGCCGCCGAACCCGGCGGCAGCGCCGTCGCGGGCCAGCCGACCGCCGTCTGGCTCGACCGCATCGCCGCCATCAACGGCACCGCCGGCCACCTGGGCCTGCGCGGACACCTCGACAACGCCGTCCGGCAGGCGGCGGGCAAGCCCTTCGTCGTCCAGCTCGTCATCTACGACCTCCCCGGCCGCGACTGCTCCGCCCTCGCCTCCAACGGCGAACTCGGCCCGACCGAGATCGGCCGCTACCGGACCGAGTTCATCGACCCGATCGCCGCCGTGCTGGCCGATCCCGCCTACGCCGGGCTTCGGATCGTCACCACGGTCGAGATCGACTCGCTGCCGAACCTGGTCACCAACGCGGGCGGCACCGCCACCGCCACCCCGCAGTGCGACACCATGAAGGCCAACGGCAACTACGTGAACGGCGTCGGCTACGCACTGGCCAAGCTGGGCGCCGTCCCGAACGTCTACAACTACGTCGATGCCGGCCACCACGGCTGGCTCGGCTGGGACTCCAACCTCGGCCCGGCCGTCGACGTCCTCCGCCAGGCCGCGACGGCCGCCGGCTCCACCACCGCCAACGTGCACGGCTTCATCGTCAACACCGCCAACTACTCGGCCCTGAAGGAGCCCTACTACACGATCGACGACTCGGTGAACGGCACCTCGGTGCGCCAGAGCGCCTGGGTGGACTGGAACCGCTACGTCGACGAGCTCTCCTACGCCCAGGCCTTCCGGCAGAAGGCCGTCAGCGCCGGCTTCGACCCGGCCATCGGCATGCTGATCGACACCTCGCGCAACGGCTGGGGTGGGGCGGCCCGCCCGACCGGGCCGGGCGCCCGAACCAGCGTGGACAGCTACGTGGACGGCGGCCGGACCGACCGGCGGTTCCAGACCGGCAACTGGTGCAACCAGTCCGGGGCCGGCCTCGGCGAGCGTCCGCGGACCGCACCCGAGCCGGGCATCGACGCCTACGTGTGGGTGAAGCCCCCGGGTGAGTCGGACGGCGCCAGCCAGTACGTCCCCAACGACGAGGGGAAGGGCTTCGACCGGATGTGCGACCCGACGTACACGGGCAACGCACGCAACAACTTCCACCTCTCCGGCGCCCTGCCGGGCGCGCCGCTGGCCGGGGCCTGGTTCTCCGCCCAGTTCCAGGAGTTGCTGAAGAACGCCTACCCCCCGGTGACCGGCGGCGGCACCGGCGACACCACGCCGCCGAGCACCCCGGCCGGGCTCCGCTCCACCGCCACCACGGCCGCCACCGTCTCGCTGGCCTGGACGGCCTCGACCGACAACGTCGGGGTCACGGGGTACGACGTCTACCGCAACGGCACGGCGGTCGGGTCCACCACGGGCGCCGGCGGCACCACCTACACCGACGGCGGGCTGACCGCCTCGACCGCCTACCGCTACACCGTGGTCGCACGTGACGCGGCGGGCAACGCCTCGACGGCCTCGGCGGCCCTCACCGTCACCACCGCCGCGGGCAGCGGCGGCGGGAGCTCCGGCTGCACCGCGACCTACCGGGTCGGCAGCGACTGGGGCAGCGGCTTCAACGCCGACGTCACCGTCACCAACACCGGTACGGCCGCCGCCACGCACTGGAAGGTGACCTGGACCTGGGGCGGTACCCAGCAGGTGAGCAACCTCTGGAACGGCGTCCTCGCGCAGTCCGGCCCGAGCGTGACCGTCACCAACGCCCCGTACAACGGCGCGCTGGCGGCGGGCGCGAGCACCGCCTTCGGGTTCGGCGCCGGTTACTCCGGCGGCAACACCGCGCCCACGCTGAGCTGCACGACGAGCTGACGCCCGACCGGCCCGGTGTCGGCTCCGCCACGACGGCGGGGCCGGCACCGGTGCTGTCCCCAGCGTTCCGGCCGGTCAGCGGTTCCCGCCACACAGGGGGCTCCCGCCGCACAGGAGGCTCCCGCCAAGCCGGTACTCCCGCCAGGGACGCGGGCAGGCCCCCGTCAGGCGGAGTCGCGGACCACCAGCTCGGTCGCCAGCACCACCTGCCGGCTGCCCCGGTGCCGCCCGGCGATCTCCTCCAGGAGCAGCCGGGCCATGGTCCGCCCCATCTCCTCGATCGGCTGGCGGACGCTGGTCATCGCCGGTTCGGTGTGCCGGGCCACGATCGAGTCGTCGAACCCGATCACCGCGACCTGGTCCGGAATCCGCCGGCCGGCCGCCCGGAGCACCTGCATGGCCCCGGCCGCCATCACGTCCGAGGCGCAGAACACCGCGTCGAGGTCGGGCCGCCGCTCCAGCAGCGCCCGCATCGCCTGCCGCCCGCCCTCCTCGGTGAAGTCGGCCAGACCGACGAGGTCCTCCTCGTACGTCTGCCCGGCCTCCTCCAGGGCCCGGCGGTAGCCGTCCAGGCGGGCCAGCGCCACCTCCATGTCCAGCGGGCCGGTGATGGTGGCCACCCGGCCGCAGCCGCGCCGCAGCAGGTGCCGGACGGCCATCCGCGCACCGCCGGCGTTGTCGGCGTGGACATAGCTGAGGACCTCGTGGTCGTTGCGCCGGCCGGCCAGCACCGACGGGATCTCCAGGCTCTCCAGCAGGCCGGGCAGCGGGTCGTCCCGGTGCACCGCGACGAGCAGCACGCCGTCCACCCGCTGGGCCGACAGGTACGCGGCCAGCCGGTCGCGCTCGCGCTGGTTGCGGACCAGGATCAGCAGCAACTGCATGTCGGTCTCGCTGAGTTCGGCCGCGACGCCGCTGATGATGTCGGAGAAGTAGGGCTCGGAGAAGAGCCTGGTCTCCGCCTCCGGAACGACCAGGGCGACGGCGTCCGTCCGGGAGGTGACCAGGGCCCGCGCCGCCCGGTTCGGCACGTAGCCGAGTTCGGCGATCGCGGCCTGGACCGCCTCCCGGGCCTTGTCGCTCACCCGGGGCGAGCCGTTGACCACCCGGGAGACCGTGCCGCGGCCCACGCCGGCGAGGGCGGCCACCTCCTCCAGGGTCGGCCGTGCCGAGCCCCGTGACCCACTGCCCGACGCGCCGGCCGTCCCACTCGCCGCCTGTGCCATCGTCCACCTCTCCAAGACCTCGCCACGGGGGCCGCCGCGCCGGGCGGGCGCCCCGGAGACCATCCTCCTCCACCGGGACGCGGCGCGGGCGCGAGGGGGCGGGTGCCGGCCCGGTGGGCCGCCCGCCGCAGGACACGTTCCCGCAACGGATGGCGCGATCCGCCTTGACACCCGACCCGATCACCCAGCAACCTTCCCCTAGTGCTTGGGAGCGCTCCCACGACGGTGCGCCCACCCTAGCGGCCCGCCGCCACCGGGGCCAGCCTCCGACGCCCGACCGGAGCCGGAGGCGCTGTCCGACACTCGATCAACAAGCTCGCCAGTGAGCCGGGTCGGCCGTCGGATCACTGACTGATCAACCCCGGCCGGGCACCACGCACGCGTCCGCCGAGTACTGCCGGAACCAGAGCCCGAGCCGGAACCAGAGAGCCCGAGCCGAAGCCCGAGCAAACCCGCACCCGGCCCCCGGGAGCACCGGCCACCCGGCCACCCCGGGAGCACCGGACACCGGCCGCCAGACACCCGCCACACCCACCACGCACAGGCACCGAGGAGAACCCCCATGCGTCCCACCACCCGCGCACGCCGCCGGGCCGTCCCCGTCACCACCGCACTGACCCTCTCGGCCCTCCTGCTCACCGGCTGCGCCGGCGGCTCCGACGCCGATCCCGCCACCGGCGCAGCCGCCGACGGCGGTGGCAAAGTCACGCTCTCCGTCGGCGACTTCGGCACCTTCGGCTACCGCGAGGCCGGCCTGTACGACGAGTACATGGCCGCCCACCCCTCGATCACCATCCGGTACGAGACCGTCCAGGACGGTCAGAAGTACTGGGACGCCCTGGCCACCCACCTGGCCTCCGGCAGCGGCCTCAACGACATCCAGGCCGTCGAGGTCGGCTACATCGCGCAGGCCACCGGCACGCTCGGCGACAAGTTCACCGACCTCTCCAAGGCGGAGGGCGTCCGGGCCGACGCGTGGCTGCCGTGGAAGGCCAAGCAGGCCACCACCGCCAAGGGCGCCCTGATCGGCCTGGGCACCGACATCGGCCCGATGGCCGTCTGCTACCGCAAGGACCTCTTCGAGCAGGCCGGACTGCCGACCGACCGCGAGGCCGTCGGCAAGCTGTGGAGCGGGGACTGGGCGAAGTTCGTCGACGCCGGTAAGCAGTACCAGGCCAAGGCCCCGGCGGGCACCTTCTTCACCGACTCGGCGAGCGGCCTCTTCAACGCGGCCCTCTCCGCGGAGTCCCAGCAGTACTCGGACGCCTCCGGCAAGCTCGTCTACCGGGACAGCCCCGGGGTGAAGAAGGCCTGGACGACCGCCGTGGACGCGTCCCGCGCCGGTATCAGCGCCGGTCTGCGGCAGTTCCAGGACGACTGGAACACCGCCTTCAGCAACGCCCGGTTCGCCACCGTGGTCTGCCCGTCCTGGATGACCGGCATCATCAGCAAGTACTCCGGCGACCCGGGCAAGGGCAAGTGGGACATCGCGCAGGCGCCGGTGGCCTCCAACTGGGGCGGCGCCTTCCTCACGGTGCCCAAGGCCGGCAAGCACCAGAAGGAAGCCGCCGCGCTGGCCGCCTGGCTGACCGCGCCCGAGCAGCAGGCCAAGGTCTTCGCCAAGGTCGGCAACCTGCCGTCGACCACCGCAGCACTGGCTCAACCCGCCGTCCAGAACGCCACCTTGGACTACTTCGGCACCACCCCGACCGGGAAGATCTTCGCCGCCACCGCACAGAACATCGCGCCGGCACCGATCGGTGAGCAGGACGGCACGGTCAAGACCGTCATCACGGACAACGGGATCCTCGACATCGAGCAGCACGGCACCGACCCGGCCAAGGCCTGGACCAACGTCACCAAGCTGATCGACGACAAGGTCAACGGCTGAGCGCCACCCCTCCGGCCGTTCCGGTGCCGGGCCCGTCCGCGGCCCGGACCGGCCCGGCCCGCCACCCCTGGAAGGACTCCCCCGTGGCCACCACCCACCGGCCCGCGACGGACAGCGGCCCGCCCCGGCCCGCGCCCGCAGGGCGCCGCTCCGGCCCCGCCGCGCCGCCCCCCAGCTGGCGCTCGCGCCTGCACCGACTCGACCTCAAGGCCTCGCCCTACGCGTACATCGCGCCCTTCTTCCTCTGCTTCGCGGCCTTCGGCCTGTTCCCCCTGCTGTGGACCGGCTGGCTCTCGCTGCACCGGGTCGACCTGCTCGACCCGGGGGTGATGGAGTGGCGCGGGCTGGGCAACTACACCCGGCTCTGGGGCACGGAGCAGTTCCGCACCGCGCTGCTCAACACCTTCACCATCGGGGTGCTGTCCACCGTGCCGCAGCTGCTGATGGCGCTCGGGCTGGCGCACCTGCTCAACTACCGGCTGCGCGGCCGCGGCTTCCTGCGGGTGGCGGTCCTGGCGCCCTACGCCACCTCGATCGCGGCGGCGACCCTGGTCTTCGTCCAACTGTTCAACCCCGACTACGGCTTGGTCAACTGGCTGCTCTCACTGGTGGGGGTCGGCCGGACGGACTGGTACGCCGACACCTGGCCCGCCCAGATCGCCGTCGCCACCATCGTCACCTGGCGCTGGACGGGCTACAACGCGCTGATCTACCTGGCCGCGATGCAGGCCGTCCCGAAGGACCTCTACGAGGCCGCGAGCCTGGACGGCGCCTCCCGCTGGCAGCAGTTCACCCGGATCACCGTGCCGTCCATCCGGCCCACCATCCTGTTCACGGTGATCGTCTCGACCATCGGGGCCACCCAGCTGTTCGGCGAGCCGCTGCTCTTCGGCGGCGGTGTCGGGGTCAGCGGCGGATCGGCCCACCAGTTCCAGACCTTGAGCCTCTACATGTACGAACTCGGATGGCCGAGCCGTCAGTTGGGCCGTGCGTCGGCCGTCGCCTGGACGATGCTGCTGATCCTGTTGCTGATCGGCGCCGTCCAACTGCTGCTCGCCCGCCGGGGCCGTGCCGGACAGGGGCGCTGAGATGACCACCACCCTCGAACCCACCCCGACGGCGCGGCCGTCCACCGGCGCCGGCCGTGCCCCCGGCCGTCTCGCGGGCGCGCTGCGCGCCGTCCGGCGCCGGCTGCGGCCCGGTGCCGGAGAGCAGGACAAGGCCGGGCCGCTGACCTACGCCGTCCTGGTGGCCGCCGCCGTGCTCTCGCTGTTCCCCCTGTACTGGACCTTCGTCGCCGCCTCCTCCACCGGGGAGCGGGTGGCCCAGGCACCGCCGCCGCTGCTGCCCGGCGGATCGCTGTGGACCAACATCACCACCGCCTGGGAGCAGGCCGACCTCGGCCGGGCGCTGCTCAACTCCACGGTCGTGGCGGGCTGCGTCGCACTGAGCACGGTCGCGTTCTCCACCCTGGCCGGGTTCGCCTTCGCCAAGCTGGCGTTCCGCGGCCGGGGCGCCCTGCTGACCGTCGTCGTCGCCACCATGACCATCCCCCCGCAGCTCAGCGTGATCCCGCTCTACCGGATCATCACCGACCTGGGCTGGGGCAACCAGCTGAAGGCCGTCGTACTCCCCTCCCTGGTGGCCGCCTTCGGGGTGTTCTTCATGCGGCAGTACCTCGCCGAGGCGCTGCCGGTGGAGCTGATCGAGGCGGCCCGGGTGGACGGCGCGCACAGTCTGCGGATCGTCTGGCACGTCGTGCTGCCGGTGGCCCGGCCGGCGATGGCCGTGCTGGGGATGCTGGTCTTCGTGCAGTCCTGGAACGACTTCTTCTGGCCCTTCGTCGTCCTGACCCAGCAGAACCCGACCGTCCAGGTCGCGTTGTCCGCCATCGGCGGCGGCAGCGCCTACGAAGTCAACCAGGCGGTCATCATGACCGGCGCCCTGGTCGGCACGCTGCCGCTGCTGCTGCTCTTCGCCGTCCTGGGACGGCACATCGTCGGGGGCATCACCGCCGGCGCCGTCAAGAGCTGAATCCGCCCCACGCCGCCGTCAAGAGCTGAACCGCCGTCGAGCGCTGACCCCCGCCCCGCCCACCACCTCCCGGGAGCATCCCCGCCATGACCTCCACCGTGCCGCCCGCCCGCACCGATGCCGTCCCCGCGGCCCGCACCTCCGCCCGCACCCCCGCCTCCACCCCGGCCGCCCGCACCGCGGCCGAACCCCCCGCCCGGGCCTTCCCGCCCGGCTTCCGCTGGGGCGCCGCCACCGCCGCCTACCAGATCGAGGGCGCCGCCGCCGAGGGCGGCCGGACGCCGTCGATCTGGGACACCTTCAGCCACACCCCCGGCCGGACCGCCGGCGGGCAGACCGGCGACGTGGCGGTCGACCACTACCACCGGTTCCGCGAGGACGTCCGGCTGATGGCCCGGCTCGGCCTCACCTCCTACCGGTTCTCGCTCTCCTGGCCACGGATCCAGCCCACCGGCCGCGGCCCCGCCCTGGAGAGCGGCCTGGACTTCTACCGGGCCCTGGCCGACGAGCTCGCGGAGCACGGCATCCGGCCGGTCGCCACCCTCTACCACTGGGACCTCCCGCAGCACCTGGAGGACGCCGGCGGCTGGCCGGTGCGCGAGAGCGCCGAGCGCTTCGCCGAGTACGCGGCCCTCACGGCGCAGGCCCTGGGCGACCGGATCGACACCTGGGTGACCCTCAACGAACCCTGGTGCAGCGCCTTCCTCGGCTACGGCTCCGGCGTCCACGCCCCCGGCCGCACCAGCCCGGCCGACGCGCTCCGCGCCGCCCACCACCTCAACCTCGGGCACGGCCTCGCCGTCGGCGCCCTGCGCGCCGCCCTGCCCTCGACCGCCGAGATCGCCGTCTCGCTCAACCTGCACGCCGTCCGCCCGCTCACCGGCCACCCCGACGACCTCGCCGCGGCCCGGCGCATCGACGCGGTGGGCAACCGGATCTTCACCGGTCCGATGTTCGCCGGCGCCTACCCGGACGACCTGCTGGCCGACACCGCCCACCTGGTCGACTGGGCGGACCTGGTGCGCGACGGCGACCTCGCCGAGATCTCCCGGCCCATCGACCTGCTCGGGCTGAACTACTACACGCCGACGGTGGTCTCCGCCGCCCGCGACGGCGAGGCCGCGACGGCCCGCCACGACGGCCACGGCGCGAGCCCGCACTCCCCCTGGCCGGGCGCCGACGACGTCACCTTCCACCGCGCGCCCGGCGAACTCACCGCCATGGGGTGGCCGATCGACCCGACCGGCCTCACCGAGCTGCTGACCTCGCTGCACCGGGAGCACGGGCTGCCGCTCCTCGTCACCGAGAACGGCGCGGCCTTCGAGGACGTGGTCGGCCCCGACGGCAGCGTCGACGACCCCCGGCGGATCGCCTACATCCGCGCCCACCTCGCCGCCGTCCACCACGCCCTCGAAGCCGGCGCCGACGTGCGCGGCTACTACCTCTGGTCGCTGCTCGACAACTTCGAGTGGGCCTACGGCTACGCCAAGCGCTTCGGCGCCGTCCACGTCGACTACGACACGCTCGCCCGCACCCCGAAGGCCAGCGCCCACTGGTACGCGGAGGTGATCCGCCGGGGCGGGATCGACTGAGCGAGGGGCCGGGTGCCCCGGGCCTCAGCCGGCCAGCTCGGCGCGCCGCACCAGCGCGACGGCCCGGCCGTCGACCAGGACGAGTGCGGCGTCCTGGCCGGGCCCGAGCGACTCCCGGGCCTCGGCGAGCGACTGGCCGACGCCGACCGTCGGCAGGGCGGGGCCCAGCAGGGCGGTGACCGGGCCGTCGGGCGCGGCGCGGCCCTCGGTGACCGCTCGCTCGACGGCCGCCGAGGAGAGGGAGCCGAGCACCTCGGTGGCGCTGACCCCGTACGGGCGCTCCGGCCGGGCCAGCACCACCGGCGCGACGCCGCCGGGCACCTCGCGCAGCACGGCCAGGGCTTCGGCCACCGAGGCGTCCGAGGCGACCGTGACCGGCCCGCCGGTCCGACCGTCCAGCACGGACCGGACGGTCGGCCCGGTGTGGTCGGCGCCCCGCGGCTCCTCCAGGAACCCCCACCGGCGCAGCCAGTCGTCGCTGTACAGCTTGGAGAGGTAGGACCGGCCGGAGTCGGGCAGCAGCACCACGACGAGGTCGTCGGGGCCGAGTCCGCGCGCGACCCGGAGCGCGGCGGCCACCGCCGTGCCCGAGGAGGGGCCGGCCAGCAGTCCCTCCTCACGGGCCAGCCGCCGTGCGGTCAGCAGGGACTCGCGGTCAGGGATCCGCTCGACGTGGTCGACGACCTCGCGGTGGTAGGACTCCGGCCAGCGGTCCTCCGCCGTGCCGGGGTGCAGGAAGTGGCCGATGCTGTCGACGAAGTAGGGGCTGCCGTCGCCACCGCCGTAGCGGGAGGACTCCGGGTCCGCGCCGACCACCGTGACGCCGCCGCCGGAGGCCTTCTTGAGGAAGGCGCCGGTGCCGCTGATCGTTCCGCCGGTGCCGACCCCCGCGACGAAGTGGGTCACCCGGCCCCCGGTCTGCTCCCAGAGCTCCGGGCCGGTGGTCCGCACGTGCGCGTCGGGGTTGGCGGGGTTGTCGTACTGGTTGGCCAGCCAGGCGCCGGGGATCTCCTCGGCGAGCCGGCGCACCACGTTGAACAGGTGGTCCGGGTGCTCGGCCGGCAGCGTGGTCGGGGCGAGCACCACCTCGGCGCCGTACGCCCGCAGGATGTCCGACTTCTCGACGGCGGACCGGTCGGCCACGCAGGCGATCACCCGGTAGCCGCGCCGGCGGCCGACGATGGTGAGGCCGATCCCGGTGTTGCCGGAGGTCGCCTCGATGATCGTCCCACCGGGCCGGAGCAGGCCGTCCCGCTCGGCCGCCAGGACCATCGACAGCGCGGCGCGGTCCTTCACGCTCCCGCCGATGCTGAGGAACTCGGCCTTGGCGTAGACGGGGGTCGCGAGGCCGGCGCCGAGCCGGGCCAGCCGGAACAGCGGCGTCCCGCCGATCGCGTCGACCACCGATTCGTGAACCGTCATGCGACTCCTTGCCCCGGTACCCCGCCGCGCGCGGCCGCTGCCGCGAACGCCACGGCCCCGGGCGAACGCCTGCGACCGCTGGGACGAAAGGCTTTCACCGCACGATCGCCCGACGCAAGAGGACCCGGCGCGAGAGGACCCGGCGCGAGGACCGGCGCGCGAGGGTCCGGCCCGGCTGGGCGGGTCACGCCTCCTGGGTGTCGAGCCAGTTCAGCAGCACGGCGCGGTCGGCGACGGTGCCGGTGGGGTTCGCCGGGTCCAGCAGCCAGTGCCGGATCCGCCCGACGGTCTCCGGATCGAGGTCCAGGTACAGGCGCCAGTGCGCCCGGGTGTGGCAGTTCGGGTCGCGCGGCTCGTGACAGTCGTGGCAGTGGGTGAAGAAGGCGTCCACCATGCGGTGCACGATCAGCTCGTCGGACATGAAGGCCGCGTTTCCCTCTCTCGGTGCGTGCGGCCGGCCTCCACGGGCCGGCGCTCCACTTCCAGGGTGCGGGGCGGCCGACCCGGACGGGAGGGACGAACGTCCCGCGCCCCGGCCCGTCCGGCACCCGCCCGGGCCCGGGAACGCCGGAGGCCCGGTACCCGTGGGGGTGGGTACCGGGCCGTTCGAGGGGCGGTGGTCAGCCGCGGCCCGAGGACTTCTGCGTGCGACGGGAGACCGAGTCCAGGACGACGGCGGCCAGCAGCACGGCGCCGGTGATCATGTACTGGATCGCCTGGGCGGCGTGCACCATGTCCAGGCCCGTGGTGATGGACTGGATGACCAGGATGCCGAGCAGCGCCGACCAGGTCTTGCCGCGCCCGCCGAAGAGGCTGGTGCCACCGATGACGGCGGCCGCGATGGCGCTCATCAGCACGTTGCCGCTGCCCAGCGTCTTGTCCGCCGAGCCCTGCTGGGAGGCGATGAACAGGCCGCCGAGACCGGCCAGGCCGGCCGAGATCATGAAGACCGAGATGCGGACCCAGGCGACGTTGATGCCCGCGCGGCGGGCGGCCTCGATGCCACCGCCGACGGCGAAGATCTGCCGGCCGTAGGAGGTGCGGCGCAGCACGAAGTCGGTCAGCACGACGACGCCGAGCAGGATGACCAGCGGCAGCGGCAGGCCGCTGTCCTGGTTGAGGGTGTAGGCGCCGGCCAGGGCGAGCACCGCGAGGGCGCCGGTGCGCAGCGCTATCTCGCCGGTGGTGCGGGCGGGCAGTCCGGCGGTGGTGCGGCGGCGGGCGTCCAGGAGCTGGCCGCCGAGGAACAGCACGATCGCGAGGACGGCCGCCAGCCAGGCGAAGGCGATGTCGCCGTCGCCCAGGAAGTAGGTGTCCAGGTTGGCGACGACGCCGTCGTTGATGTTGTTGACGGTGCCGAGCTTGCCGAGGACGTAGTCCTGCAGACCGCTCCAGGCGAGCATGCCGGCCAGGGTGACGACGAAGGCGGGGACGCCGATCCTGGCGAAGAAGAAGCCGTGCAGGGCGCCCATGGCCACCGCCGCGACGAGGGCGAGCAGGATCGCCAGGCCCTCGTTGAGGCCCTGACGGACCGCCAGGACGGAGGTGATGGCCGAGGTGACGCCCGCGATGGAGCCCAGCGAGAGGTCGATCTCGCCGAGCAGCAGGACGAAGACGACACCGACGGCGATCAGGCCGGGACCGGCGATCCACTTGGTGATGTTGGTCAGGTTGTCGGCCTGGAGGAAGTGGCCGGTGACGCTCTGGAAGATGACCGCGATCAGGACCAGGCCGATGACGACGGGCAGCGAGCCGAGGTCCCCGCTCTTGATCTTGCGGCGGAACTCCTCCACGTAGCCCGCGACGCCGCCCTGGCGGACCAGCAGACGCGGGTCGGCCACCGGTGCCGGGGCGTTGGTGGGGGTGGTCTGGCTGGTGCTCACTTCGCTTCCTCCGCGATACGTGCCTGACGCCGGGTGACGGCGTTGTCGGTGGCGCCGGTGATGGCGGAGATGATCTCCTCGGGCGAGGTGCCGGCGACCGGGAAGACCCCGTTGTTGCGGCCCAGGCGCAGGACGGCGACGGTGTCGGCGACCGCCCGTACGTCCGCCATGTTGTGGCTGATCAGGATCACGCCGAGGCCGCGCTGGCGCAGCCGCTCGACCAGGTCGAGGACCTGCGCGGTCTGCTCGACGCCGAGCGCCGCGGTCGGCTCGTCGAGGATCACGATCCTGGGGTCGCCGACGAGGGCGCGGGCGATCGCCACGACCTGGCGCTGGCCGCCGGAGAGCGCGGCGATCGGGATCCGCACGCTGGGGATCCGGATCGAGAGGGTGTCCAGCAGTTCCTTGGCGCGCCGCTCCATGGCGACCTCGTCCAGCGTGCCGAAGCGGCGCAGCTCGCGGCCCAGGAAGAGGTTGGCGACGACGTCGAGGTTGTCGCAGAGCGCGAGGTCCTGGTACACGGTGGCGATGCCGAGTGCCTGGGCCTCCTGGGGGCGGGTGACCCGGACCGGGCGCCCGTCCCAGGTGATCTCACCCTCGTCGATCGGGTGAACTCCTGCGATCGTCTTGACCAGGGTGGACTTGCCGGCGCCGTTGTCGCCGACCAGCGCGACGACTTCGCCGGCGTGGACGTCGAGGTCGACATCGGTGAGTGCCTGGACAGCGCCGAAGCGCTTGGAGACCGCGCGCAGCGCCAGTACGGGTGCGCCTGTCACGTGAACCATCTCCTGCGGGGTAGTGCGTGGGGTGGGGTGGGGTTCCTGCGGGCAGGAGGGCCGGCGCTCCCCGGGCGGTACGGGGAGCGCCGTGGCCTTCGAGCCCGGCGGGCGCGCTACTTGACGCCGGCGGTGGTGCAGGCGGCGGCGAAGTCCGCGGTGCAGATGTCGGCGGCCTTGTAGAGGCCGTCGGCGATGACGGTGTCGTTGATGTTGGCCTTGGTGACGACCTTGGGCTCCAGCAGCTTGGCCGGGATGCCCTTGTCCGTGTCGCTGTCCACCGTGGACGGCGCCGCGGCCTTGAGGTCCTTGCCCTGCAGGAGGTTCACGGCCAGCTCGGCGGCGCTGTCGGCGAGCGGCTTGTAGGCCTTGTAGATGGTGTAGGCCTGGTCCCCGGCGACGATCCGCTGGACGGCGTCGAGGCCGGCGTCCTGACCGCCGACCGGGACGCTGACGCCCGCGGCCTTCAGCTGGGTGATGATGGCGCCCGCCATGCCGTCGTTGGCGGAGTAGACGGCCTGGAAGCCGTCCTTGCCCAGCTGGGTGATGGCGGCGCCGGTCTTCTGGCCGGCGACGGTGGGCTTCCACTCGCCGGACTGCTCGTAGACCACCTTCTTGACCTTGCCGTCGAGCACCTTGTGCGCGCCCGACTTGAACTGCGCGGCGTTGGGGTCGGCCTCGTCACCGTTGATCATGATGATGTTGGCGTCGGCCGCCTTGGCGCCGAGCGCGTCGACCAGCGCCTGGCCCTGCAGCTCGCCGACCTTCTCGTTGTCGAAGGAGACGTAGGCCGAGACCGGGCCGGTGGCGAGCCGGTCGTAGGCGATGACCTTGACGCCCTTGCCCGCCGCCTCCTTCACCCAGGACTGGGTGGACTTGGCGTCGAAGGCGTCCAGGATGATCACCTTCACACCCTGGGCGATCAGGGTGTCGAACTGCTGCTTCTGCTTGGCGGCGCTGCCCTCGGCGTTGCTGTACTGCACCTTGCAGTCCGAGCAGAGCGCCTTGACCTTGGCCTCGATGAACGGCCGGTCGAAGGACTCGTAGCGGGTGGAGGAGGCGTTCTCGGGGAGCAGCAGGCCGATGGACTTGCTGTCCCCGGAGCTCGCGGAGTCCTTCTTGTCACTGCCGGCCTTGCCGCAGGCGGCCATCGAAAGGGCCATCGAGACCGCGGCGGTGCCAATGACGACGCGACGCATCGTTGCGTTCATGTGGGGAGTGCCTCCGTGACGGTGCCGCAGCGCTGCGGCGGGGTGGGAGGAGTTAATCCGTCTTCGGCATATGACGTCAATAAGTAAATCCAAGCCCTCACGATTCAGATCTTTTCGTTATCTTCGTGAACGCCTACTCGTCATTGAAGCTTGGAGGAACCTCCGAGTATCAATCTGGCAGGACATGACAGAACGGACATATGGTTTCGCTTCAACGTTCACCACCTGGTGCGAACGTGAGAATCGATCCGCGAATCCCATGGGCCGCTCGCCGATCCCCTGGCCGTCGCACTCTTGACAAGAACAGAGCAAGATGCTTCGTGCGTTCAAGACTTAGATCAACAGGACGGAAGGCTTGAGGATCTGACGTTCCGTCGGCGGCGGCCGGGATCACCGCGCGGGCCCACCGGCGCCCGAACGTGGTACAGGAGGGGCGGCCGCGGCGCACCCCCGGAACGCCGTGGACCCGCCGGACGTGATCGTCCGACGGGTCCACGGTGTTCGGGAACGTGCTCGTAGGGGGTGCCTACCGGCGGACGGCACCCCCCACCCGGGGCCCGGGTCCGCCGGGGCCCCGCCCGCTCAGCCCCACCACTGCTCCGGCACGGCGGCCGCCTCCGGCGCACCGCCGGACCGCACCGCCTCCTCCCGCGCCCGGGGGCCGGCCGTCACCAGCAGCTCGCCCGGCCCAGCCCCGGCCACCCGGTAGCCGGACTCCCGGAGCACCGCGGCGACCGCCCCGGTCATCGCCGTACGGATGCCCTCGCCGGGCGGCGGCGCGGCGTCGCCCGGCCCGCCGGCGCCGTCCCCGCCGGGCTCGGCGCCCTGCCCGGCGTCCTGGTCCGCGCCCGGCGACCAGCCGACCAGCACGCCCTGGGGCAGTTCCGCGATCCGCAGGCCCGAGGGCCCCGAGGGGCCCCGCTCGGTGTCGAACCCGGCACGGGCCAGGGCCGCTGTCACGTCCTCGTAGAGTTCCCGGTGATCCACCATTGGCGCAGCGTAGGCCGGGGACCGCACCCTCCCCGCGCACGGCGCGCGCCGAAACGGTTCGGCTCCCCGGCAACAGCACCCGGGCGCACCATTCCCGGCCCGAAGGCGGCCGGTCAGCGGCACGCACACCCCCGGACGGGCCGACACGAGCGGCCGTCCGGGCCGATGGACGTGCACAGTCGGCCCCCTGCCGACAGCATGACAGAGTAAGCGCTCCATCACTTTGAGCAACGGGGCCAGCGGGTCGGCGGATCCGCGCGCCGGCGACCCCGGCGGCCCCGTATCGAGAGGTCCCATGATCACATCACTCCGCCGGCCGGCAGCTCCGCAGGCGGGCTCCCCGGACGGTACGCAGCGGACGCCGGGGAGCCCGTCGTGAGAGCCCACCAGCAGTCGCGCCCGGGACCGGTCACCAGCACGCGCTCGGCGCCCGCGAACAAGGGCGAGGCCCTCGCCGACTGGGCCGACGGCCGGCTCGGCATCTACGCCCTGTCCAAGGCCAACCTGCGCAAGATCTTCCCGGACCACTGGTCCTTCATGCTCGGCGAGATCTGCCTGTACACCTTCATCATCATCATCCTGACCGGCGTCTGGCTGACCCTGTTCTTCCAGCCGTCGATGGCCGAGGTGACGTACGAGGGCTCGTACATCCCGCTCCGGGGCATCCGGATGTCCGAGGCGTACGCCTCGACGGTCGACATCAGCTTCGACATCCGCGGCGGTCTGCTGATCCGGCAGATCCACCACTGGGCGGCGATCGTGTTCGTCGCCGCGATGCTGGTGCACATGATGCGCGTCTTCTTCACCGGCGCGTTCCGCAAGCCGCGCGAGATCAACTGGATCTTCGGCGCGCTGCTGCTGTTCCTCGGCATGTTCGACGGCTTCATGGGCTACTCGCTGCCCGACGACCTGCTCTCCGGCACCGGCATCCGGTTCATGGAGGGCGCGGTGCTGGCCGTCCCGCTGGTCGGCACGTACCTGCAGTTCTTCATCTACGGCGGCCAGTTCCCGGGCTTCGTGATCGTGCCCCGGCTGTTCACCGTGCACATCCTGCTGATCCCGGGGATCATGCTGGGCCTGCTGGTGGCCCACCTGATCCTGGTCTTCTACCACAAGCACACCCAGTTCTCCGGGCCCGGCCGCAAGGAGGAGAACGTCGTCGGCATGCCGCTGATGCCGGTCTACATGGCCAAGGCGGGCGGCTTCTTCTTCCTGGTGTTCGGCATCATCAGCGCGATGGCGGCGATCGCCACCGTCAACCCGATCTGGGCCTACGGCCCGTACCGGCCGGACCAGGTGTCCACGGACGCCCAGCCCGACTGGTACATGGGCTTCTCCGAGGGCCTGATCCGGATCATGCCGGGCTGGGAGATCGGCCTCTGGGGGCACACCCTCAACATGGGCGTCTTCGTGCCGCTGATGATCTTCCCGCTGGTGCTCTTCGCCATCTGGACGTACCCGTTCCTGGAGGCCTGGGTCACCGGCGACCGGCGCGAGCACCACATCGCGGACCGCCCGCGCAACGCGCCGGTGCGGACCGGCTTCGGCGCCGCCTGGGTCAGCCTCTACGTGATCCTGCTGATCGGCGGCGGCAACGACCTCATCGCCACCCACTTCCACCTGTCGATCAACGCCATCACCAACGCGGTCCGGATCGGCTTCTTCGTCCTCCCGGTGGTGGTGTTCGTGATCACCAAGCGCTGGTGCCTGGGCCTCCAGCGGCGCGACAAGGAGAAGGTGCTGCACGGCCGCGAGACCGGCGTCATCAACCGGCTGCAGCACGGCGAGTTCGTCGAGGTGCACGCCCCGCTCCCGCAGGGACGGCTGTACACGCTCACCTCGCACGAGCAGCCGCAGCCGATGGAGCTGCCGGCCGAGGTGGACGAGAACGGCGTGGTCCGCCGGGCCGGCCTGCTCACCCGCACCCGGGCCCAGCTCTCGCGCGGCTTCTTCGGCCGGGGCAGCCAGATCGCCAAGCCGACCGCGCAGGAGCACGAGGAGATCACCAGCGGCCACGGCCACCACTGACCTCCGGTACCCCGCACGACCGGGCCCGCCACGCCGTCCAGCGCGTGGCGGGCCCGTCGCGTGCGGTCACCCGCGGACTCCGGCGCGCGGCCGCCGCCCCGGTCAGGCCCGCAGCGCGACCGGCACGACGGCGAGCAGGGCCGCGGCGAGCGCCACCGAGAGGCAGACGGCCGCCCAGCGCGCGCAGATCCGCCGGCACTCGCTGCGGTAGCGCGCGGCCAGCTGGCGGCACCGCTCCACGGCCCGGTCGACGACGTCCTCGGCGTAGCGCAACCGGTCGGCCGCGTAGGCCCGTTCGAGGTCCTCCCGTTCGGCGGGCGACAGCCAGGGGAACCGGCCCGCGAACGCCTGGGCGTCCCGCTCGGCCGCCGCCACCTCGGCCTCCCAGGCCAGATAGCCCTCCAGCCGGGCGATCTCCACCCGTGCGTCCACCCGGGGCCCGGCCGGGCCGCCGCCCTTGCCCGGCCGAGGGGTCCGCGCTCTCGGCGGGCGCTCTCTGCCACCCATGACCGCTCCTTGTCCAGCACCCGGGCACCGCGGCGAGCAGCACTGCGGCAGCGGCGCGCACCAGTCGATTGGGCCGGCCGAACGCTCCACCGGCCAGGACAGCAGCCGGCGGTCGATCGCACCGCAACCACGCAACTACTATCAGTGACCGACGGCGGCCCGCGGGACGACTCGCCGGGTCCGGCCGCACCACGGGGCGCCCGGCCGGCCGCCCGCGCTGGGCCGATCGGTGCGACGGCGGCCCCACGGAACGCCCGCACGACCGTAGCGGCGGCCCGCCCGGGCACGCCCGCCCGCACCCCGAAAACCGGGTGGACACGCTCCGCATCCAGGCGTGTACGATCAGCGATCACGGCGGCGCTCTGCCCGACCGCCGGTCCGGCCTGCCCCGGTCCGCCCGGGGTCCGCACCAGGAGGTCAGCCATGCCCGATGCCGGTCGGTTCAGCGAGTTGGGCGAGCAGGGCTCGCAGGCCGTCATGGAGGCGGCCGCGGTGCTGGAGCGCGAGCTGTCCGCCGGGCTGACCGACGCCAAGGCCGCCGGCGACCGGCTGACCGGCGAACACCACGTCGACCAGGAGGAGTTCGACCGCCTGGTGCGCCGGGTCTCGGAGAACACCCACCAGCTGATCGACGCCGTCAGCAGCCGCCTGCTCGGCAGCACCACCGGCGACGCCGCCGACCAGACCCAGCGCCTCGCCGCCAACGCGCACGACGTCCTCGACCTGCTGCTCAACCTCAGCTCGCTGGCGCCGGCGCTCGCCAACCGGACCATGGAGAGCACCTTCGGGCCCCGGCAGAGCCCGGCCGAGCGCCCCGGCGGGGCCGACGGCCGGCACGGGTGACGACCACCGCCCGGCCGCTCGCCGGCGCCGCCACCCTGGTCGAGCGGGTGCTCGCCCGGCACCGCGAGCGCACCGTGGCGGAGCTGCTGCGCCACATCCCCGAGGAGAGCCCGCCGTACCTGTACGAGCTGGCGGCCGACTACCCGGCCCGGCCGTGCAAGGGACTGCGGGCCGGGCTCTGCCTGGCTACCTGCGCCGCGTTCGGCGGCAACCCCGAGCGGGCGCTGAACCCCGCCGTCACGGTCGAGCTGTTCCACAACGGCTTCCTGATCCACGACGACATCCAGGACGGCAGCGAGCTGCGCCGGGGCGCGCCGACGATCTCCGCCGAGCACGGCGTCGAGGTCGCGCTGAACGTCGGGAACGCGACCAACCTGCTCGGCCTCCGGCGCCTCATGGCCAACCGGCGCGAGCTGGGCGGCGAACTGGCCTGGCGGCTGTTCGAGGAGACCGAGCTGATGTGCCGGCAGTCGCTGGAGGGGCAGGCCCTGGAGATCGCCTGGATCCGCGACAACGCCTGTGACCTGGTGCCCGCCGACTACTACCGGATGTGCCTCAAGAAGACGTCCTGGTACACCTTCCTCTACCCCTGCCGCAGCGGTCTGCTGGTGGCCGAGGGCGCCGGCGCCGACGCCGCCCGGCTGGACCGGTTCGGCTGGTACCTGGGGGCCGCGTTCCAGATCCAGGACGACGTGCTCAACCTGGTCGGCACCGTGGCGGACTACGGCAAGGAGATCGCCGGGGACCTCTGGGAGGGCAAGCGCACCCTGCTGCTGATCCACCTGCTGGAGCGCTGCACCCCGGCCGAGCGCGCCCGCGTCGTGCGGCACCTCGGCCGCACCCGGGCGCAGCGCGGGCCCGGCGCCGCGGAGGAGGTGTGCTGGCTGCTGGACCGGATGACGGCGTACGACTGCGTGGAGAGCGCCCGGCACGCGGCGGACGGGCTGGTGGCCGCCGCCGAGCGGGAGATCACCGAGGTGCTGGCGGCGGCGCCGGGCCTCGCCGACCCGGCCGGGGAGGCCGCCGAGGCGCGGGAGTTCCTGGCCGCCCTGCCCGACTTCGTGGTCACCCGCGGGCGCTGAGCCACCCGGACCGGCCGGAGCCCGCCGGGGCCGCGCCGTCCGGGGCCGTTGCCCCGGAGTTCACTTCGCCTGCGTAAGGTCCACGCCACCGGTCCCAGGCCTTCGGCCCGCTGCGGACGGTCCAGCGCGCCGCCGGCCCGGACGAGGCGCTCGCCCTCGCCAACGGCGTCCCGCAGGCCCTCGCCGCCAGTGTCCGGACCGCCGACCTCACCGCGGCCCTCGACCTCACCGCCCGCCTGCACGCCGGGGAGACCTGGCTCAACTGCCACCTCGCCCAGAGCGCGGAACTCCCGCACAGCGGCCGCGGCGCCTCCGGCCACGGCACCGACCTCTCCGTCCTCGCCCTCCAGGAGTACCAGCGCCCCAAGACCGTCACCGTCAGGCTCTGACGGCACCGGGTGGCCGGGCCTGACCGGGCCCGCCTGAGTACTTCCGCCCACCCGGATCCGAGTACCCGACCCCTGCTCCCGGGCGGGGCCCGGCGGCCAGGATCGGAGGATGACCGATACCGCCTCCGGGCCCCGCGCGAACTGGCGTCGCGCCCCGCTGGTCTCCACCCGGGTGACGGGGCTCGGCCTGCTGTTCGTCCTCCCGCTGCGGGTGCTGGCGCAGCTGGCCGCGGAGCCGTGCCCGGGGCCGGGCGGCTGCCCGGCCACCGAGGCCCAACTACTGCTCGCCGACCGGCTGCTGCTGGCGACGGCGGCACCGCTCGTGGTGCAGTGGCCGGTGGCGTACCTGCTGCGGCCGGCCCGGGTCTGGGCGGCGCTGGCACCGATGGCGGCGCTGCTGTCGGTGGTCGCCGCGATCTTCACC
Source organism: Kitasatospora sp. NPDC059973 (assembly GCF_042737525.1). NCBI lineage: Bacteria > Bacillati > Actinomycetota > Actinomycetes > Kitasatosporales > Streptomycetaceae > Kitasatospora > Kitasatospora sp. NPDC059973. The sequence continues at coordinate 65,794 of NZ_JBHWUI010000014.1, forward strand.
ATCAACCCGGGCACCTGAGCGTCAGGCGAAGGCCGAGGGCCGGCCGAGGGCGACCAGGCGGTGGTCCTTGGTCCCGACGTAGATCCGGCCCTTGTCGGTGGCCGGCACCGAGAACTTGCTGACCGTGCCGATCGGGAAGGAGCGGCGCAGCTTCAGCGTGCCGTCGACCGGGACGGGGTCGTAGGCGCGCAGTTCGCCGCCCTCGCCGTACTGGCCGGTGCCGGACCAGATCACCCAGACCAGGGCGGAGCCGGACCGGGTGCCGTCGGAGGTGACGACGGGTGAGCCGGACATCTTGAGGAAGTCCTCGGCGCTGGTGCCCGCGCTGGTCAGCCGCGGGTCACCGGCCGCGGTGACGGAGTACTTGAGGGCACGCAGCCTGCCGTAGTTCTCGACGGTGTAGACGTAGCCGCCGTCGCCGCCCCAGACCGCCGGGTGGCCCCAGACGCCGCCGTGCGGGCCGGTGACGCCGACGGCCCGGTCGGTGCCGCCGGGGCCCTGGCCCATGCCGCCGAGGTCGTCCCGGTCGAGCAGGAAGATCCGGCCGTCCTTGCCGACCTGGACCAGCAGGCGGGGGTGGGCGGGGGTGCCGAAGTGGGCGGCGGGCAGGGCGACCGGGCCGCCGGAGCCGAGGTCGGTGTCCCGCTTGTCGAGGGTCGCGTTGTTGCTGGGGCTGAAGAAGTCCCGCGGGGTGAAGCCGCCGTCGTCGTCGACCGCGAAGCGGATCACCGACTCGCCGAGGCCGCCGGGCGGGCTGGAGCCGGGGCCCCGCGCGGGTGAGGCGCCGGCGCCTTGGCCGTTGGCGGTGGTGAGGATGATCCGGCCGGGTCCGTCCGAGACCGGCCCGCTGCCGGCCATCCAGATGGAGGCCCGCTGGGTGTCGGAGCCGGCCACCGTCGACCAGAGGGTGAGCTTGCGGGTCCGGGTGTCGAGGCCGGCCAGGGTGCCGATGTAGTCGCCGATGCCGCAGAGCGAGCCGAAGCCGAGGTAGAGCCGCCCGTCGAGGAGCAGCAGTCCGGGCCGCTGGAGCGAGCGGTAGGCGTTGAACGGCTTGCCGGGCGCGTTCACCGGGTCCCCCTGGACGGTCACCGGCCAGCCGCTGCGCTCGGCACCGGTCTGCGCGTCCATGGCGTGCACGTAGTAGTGCGGGTGCCGGTCGTCCGGGCCGTCGTCGACCTTGCCGGTCAGGTAGACGGTGCCGGTGGCCGGGTCGTACACGGGGGTGGAGGTGGTGCCGACGTTGGGACCGGGGTCGGAGCAGCCGATCGCGGCGGAGCGCCAGGGGGCGCCCGTCGTCCGGTGCCAGCGGACCTTCCCGGTGGCCGCGTCGACCCCGTAGACGTGGTTGGTCTCGGTGGCGACGACCACGGTCGGGCCGATGACCAGCGGCTGGGCGAACACCTGGCCGTCGAGCGGGGTGCTGAAGCGGATGCCGAAGTCGGAGGCGTCGACCTCGCCGGGGGCGAGCCCCGGTTCGGCCTGGTCCCAGGCGGTGCGTTCGGTGGTGACGGAGACGGTCGTGACGTCCGCGCGGGCGACCGCTGCCGGGGCGAGCAGGGCGATGCCGGTGAGCAGGGCGGCCGCCCGGGCGTACGGTCTGTTGGTTCGGTTCATGGCGCCCATGCTTCGGCGGTGGCGGCACGGCCACCAGCGGGCGTGGTCCAGTCGGCGCACCCGGAGCGGCTCGTCCGCCGCCGAAGGCAGTCATTCGCCCGACGGCGGGGGCCCGGTGATCTATCGTCGTCGCTGCACGCGTCACGGGGCGCGCGACGACGGAGGGCGAGGCACGGTGCGGTTCGCAGTCATCGGCACAGGGACGGTCGGGCGGACGCTCGCGGACAAACTGGTGGCGCTCGGCCACGAGGTGACGCTGGGCTCCCGGAACAAGGACAACGAGACGGCCGTCGCCTGGGCGGAGCAGGCGGGGCCGAACGGGCGGCACGGGACCTTCGCCGACGCGGCGGGCTTCGGCGAGGTGGTGCTGAACGCCACCGGCGGGACGGTCGCGCTGGAGGCGCTCCGGGCGGCGGGCGCCGAGCGGCTGGCCGGGAAGCTGCTGGTGGACATCTCCAACCCGCTGGTCTTCTCCGCCGAGGGCGAGGTGACGCTGGATCCGGTGAACACCGACAGTGTGGGCGAGCGGATCCAGCGGGAGTTCCCGGAGGCCCGGGTGGTGAAGGCGCTCAACACCCTGACCGCGCCGCTGATGGTGGACCCGGGGCGGCTCCCGGGTGAGCACAACGTCTTCGTCGCCGGGAACGACGCGGGGGCGAAGGCCGAGACGGTCGCGCTGCTGGGCGAGTTCGGCTGGCCGGCGGAGTCGGTCGTCGACCTCGGGGACATCGCGGGCGCCCGGGCGATGGAGATGATGATGCCGTTCTGGCTCCGCCTGATGCGGGCCTACGGCACGGCCGAGTTCAACTACTCCATCAGCCGCGCCGGGTAGCGCGCCGGGAGGCCCGTGCCCCGTCCCCCGGGTCTCCGGGGGACGGGGCACGCCGCTACCGGGAGCCCGGTCCGGCTCCGGCGGGGACGCGCTTCTCGGGCTCGTCCTCGACCGGCTCCGGGGTGCCCCGGGCCGGCCGGGGAATCCGTACCCCGGCCGGGGCGACGGCGCCCGGGCCGGCCGGGGCAGCGGTACCGGCCACGCGGGCCGCCTCGGTGAGCGCCAGCAGGCGGTCCGCCTCGGCCTGGATGGCGTCCTTGTCACCGATCTCGGCGTCCGGCAGGGCGTCCGGCAGCAGGTCCTCGATCAGCCGCAGCGGCCGGTAGGCGAGGCCGAGCAGGCCCCAGACCGCCAGGACGGCGCCGACCACGACGAGCAGCAGGCCCGCGCCGCGCCCCGGGCCGGTGCCGAGCACCAGGCCGACGGAGTCGGCGAGCGCGCCGCCCGGCCGCATCAGCGGCTCGAAGACGTGGTCGGAGAGCGGCCCCGCGGTGAGGAAGCCGAGCGGCATCATCGACATCGCGAGCATCTGGTTGGTGGCCAGCACCCGGCCCTGGAGCTCCATCCCGACCTTGGTCTGGATCAGCGCCATCCAGTGCGAGTTGAGGATCATCAACGCCGCCCAGAGGCCGAAGAGCCCGCAGGCGGTGATGGCCGCCTGCGGCCGGCAGCCGGTGACGACGGCGGCCACGCCGACCAGCGAGGTGAAGCCGATCATGCCGACCGCGCGCCGCCTGGTGCCGCCCCACAGGGCCATCACCAGCGCGCCCGTCAGCGCGCCGACGCCGCCGACGGCGGTGATCACGCCCAGCTGCACGGCCGAGCCGCCGGCCAGCACCATCGGGGTGACCAGCACCGTCGCGACGGCGAACAGGTAGTTGAAGACCACGAAGAAGACCACCATCGCCACCAGGCTGTGCCGGCGCACGATGTAGCGCCAGCCGGTGACCACCTCGCGCAGCAGCGGCTCCTCCTGCCGGTCGAAGAGCGCGTCCGGGAAGCGGACCAGCAGCAGGCAGGTGACCCCGGTCAGGAAGGTCGCCATGTCGAAGAGCACCACACCGTGCAGGCCGATCAGCGAGACCAGCACGCCACCGGCCAGGACGGCCATCATGTCGCCCGCACCGGTGCCGAGCTGGGCGAGGCCGTTGGCCTGTCCGAGGTAGCGCTTGGGCACCAGCTGGGTGATCGCGGCCAGATAGGCCGGGCGTTGGAAGGCCGAGCAGACCGCCCCGACGCAGGCCACCAGATAGATGTGCCAGACCTCCAGGAGGTCGGCCCAGAGCAGGAGACCGAGCGAGAGCATCGCGGCCGCGGCCACCGTGTCCGTGACGATCATGATCTTGCGGCGGTCGATCCGGTCGGCCAGCGCGCCCGCGATCGGCAGCAGCAGGACGGCGGGCAGCACCGCCACCACCGAGATCATCGCGAAGTCGAAGGCCGAGCCGGTCTGCTGGTAGACCCAGACGCCGAGGGCGAAGGTGGAGAGGCTGGTGCCGATCATCGAGACGAACTGGCCGATCGCCACCTTGGCGAAGGTGCCGAGCTCGGCCCGAGCCGCCGGCCGCTTGGCCGCGACCTGCTCGGCCACCGCCCCGGTGGCGGTGAACTCGGCCAGCACCCGGGCGAGTTCGTCGGCCTGGTGTTTGAGGAAGTAGTGCCCGGCCCGGGGGATGACGGCCAGGTCGACGGCCTCGCCGAAGTGCTCCCACTCGGCGTACCGCTCCTCGTACAGCTGGGTGGCACGGTCCTTCTCGCCCACCACGCAGAGGATCGGCGCCGCGATCCGGGCCGGGCGGGCGTCCCCGTACGCCTGGGTGTAGAAGTCCTCCGCCTGGCGGACGTCGTGGCGCAACGCCCGTACCAGGAAGTCCTGTTCCTCCTGGTCGTAGACGTCGGTGAAGCCGCCCATGGCGCGCAGGTAGTCGAGGTAGGAGCGGTTGGAGAGCATCCGGTCGCCGGGCAGCCGCTTGGCCATCCACTCGGCGAACCGGCCGGGCAGCCGGGCCGCCGGGAAGGTCCCGCCGAGGGCGACGCCGCGCAGGTCGACGCCGGCCGCCTCCAGCCGGGAGCCGAGCGCGGTGGCGAGCGCACCGCCGAGGCAGTGGCCGTAGAGCAGCACCGGGCCCTCGATCCGCTCGGTGATCTGCTCGACCAGGTGGTCCGCCAGGGCGCCGAGTTCGACGAGCTCGTCGTCGGGCCTGCTCGGATCGTGCCCGGGCAGCTCGACGGCGTACAGCCGGTGGCCGGCCGGCAGCGCGTCCGCGAGCGGCTGGAAGGTGATCGGACTGCCGCCGCCGTACGGCACGCAGACCACGCTCACCTCGGCGGGCGCCGTGCCGCGGGTCAGCCGGTGCAGCAGGGTGCGCGGTCCCTCGTCCCCGGTGCCGGCGGCCCGGGCGTCGAGCAGCGCGGCGAGTTCGCGGACGGTGGGGTGCTGGAACAGGTCGATCACCGAGAGGCCCCGGCCGATCAGGCGGACGGCGTGCACCGCGGAGAAGGAGTCGCCGCCGAGCGCGAAGAAGTCGTCCGCCGGGCCGGGTTCGTCGACGGCCAGCACCGTGCGGTAGGCGGCGGCCACCTCGTGCTCGGTGGCGGAGGACAACGCGCCCCCGCCCTCGGCCGGGCGGGCGGCGGCCGGCTCGGGCAGCGCGGCCCGGTCGACCTTGCCGTTGGCGTTCAGCGGCAGGGCGTCCAGCACGACCAGGGCGGCGGGCACCATGTAGTCCGGCAGCCGGGTGCGCAGCGCGGCGCGCAGGGCGGCCGGGTCGGGGGCGGCCGCCGGGTCGGCGGGCACCAGGTAGCCGACGAGGGTGCGGGCGGCGCCCTCGCCGCGCGCCACGACCACGGCCTCGCGCACCTCGGGGCGGCCGGCGAGTTCGGCCTCCACCTCGCCGATCTCGACCCGGAAGCCGCGGATCTTCACCTGGTGGTCGATCCGCCCGAGGAACTCGACGGCGCCGTCCTCCCGGCGGCGGACCAGGTCTCCGGTGCGGTAGCTCCGGCGGCCGTCGACCCGGACGAACCGCTCGGCGGTGAGGTCGTCCCGGCCGAGGTAGCCGCGGGCCACGCCGGCGCCGGAGACGTACAGCTCGCCGGGGACGCCGATCGGTACCGGGCGCCGCCGGGCGTCCAGGACGTGGGCGCCGACGTTGCCGAACGGCAGGCCGAGCGGCGCGGTGGCGGCGTCCCCGAGGTCGGCCGGGACGGCGGCGCCGAGCATCGACACCGTGGTCTCGGTCGGGCCGTAGTGGTTGTGCAGCAGCAGGTCCGGGCGGGCGGCCCGGATCCGGGCCACCAGGTCGGGCCGCAGGGCCTCGCCGGCGCAGATCAGCAGCCGGCCGGGGAGGATCCCGGCGAGCCCGGCGCCGTGGGCCGCGAGGCCCTCCAGGTGGCTGGGGACGAGCTTCATCGCGTCGATCCGGTGGACGGCCGTGTAGGCCGCGAAGGCGTCCGGGTCGGTGGCCTGGTCACGGGTGAGCAGGTGCAGGCAGCCGCCGCCGGTGAGCGCGCCGAACACGTTGGTGGTGCCGAGGTCGGCGGCGAAGGTGGAGACCAGGGCCCAGTCCCAGCCCCGCTGGTCGCCGCCGATCCGCTCGCGCAGCCCGTGCAGGTAGTTGCGGACGTTGCGGTGCTCGACGGCGACGCCCTTGGGCGCCCCGGTGGAGCCGGAGGTGAAGATCAGGTAGCAGAGGTTCTCCGGGCCGGCCCCGGCCTCGGGGGCCGGGCACGGCGCCACCGGGGCGCCCAGCGGCTCCGGGACGACGACCGGGGTGCCGGCCACCCGGCCGGCCAGGTCGTCGGTGGTGACCACGGCGGCGGCCCCGGCGGCCGCCAGCAGCGCCCGGATCCGCTCGTCCGGGTAGACCGGGTCGAGCGGCAGGTAGGCGCCGCCGGCCTTGAGGATGCCGAGCATGCCGACGACCAGCGCGGCCGAGCGCTCGACCAGCAGCCCGACCGGACGGTCCGGACCGACCCCGAGCGCGCGCAGCCGGTGGGCCAACGCGTTGGCCCGGTTGTCCAGTTCGGCGTAGTCGAGGACGCCGTCGGCGCCGCGGACGGCGGGCGCGCCGGGGGTGCGGCGGGCCTGCTCCTCGACCAGGCCGTGCAGGGTGGCTCCGAGGTCCCAGTCGCGCGGGGCGCCGTCCCACTCGGCCAGCCGGCGCTGCTCGGAGGGGGTGAGCAGCGGCAGCTCGGCGAGCGGGCGGTCGGGGGCCCCGGCCATCGCGTCGAGCACGGTGCTGAGATGGCCGAAGACCCGTCGCACGGTCGGCTCGTCGTACAGCTCGGCGCGCCAGACCAGGTCGGCGCAGAGCTCTCCGCCGTGGTCGACGACGGCGACCGAGAGGTCGAACTTCGCGGTGTCGGTGCCGATCGGCCGCCAGTCGGCCCGCAGCCCGGGCAGGTCGAGGTCGGCCCGGTCCTGGTTGTGGACGTTGAGCATGACCTGGAAGAGCGGGGTGTGGGCGAGTTCGCGTTCCAGGCCGAGGGAGTCGACCAGCCGCTCGAACGGCAGGTCCTGGTGGCCGAAGGCGCCCAGGGTGCCTTCGCGGACCCGCTCCAGCAACTGCCGGACGCTCGGGTCGCCGGAGAGGTCGGTGCGCATCGCCAGGGTGTTGACGAAGCAGCCGACCAGCGGCTCCGTCTCGCTGCGGGTGCGCCCGGCGACCGGCGTGCCGACCACGACGTCCTGCGCGCCGGTGTAGCGGGACAGCACGGTCTGCAGGGCGGCGAGCAGCACCATGTAGACGGTGCCGCCGGTCTGCTCGGCGAGCGCCCGGATGCGGCGGGTGCGCTCGGCGCCGAACTCGACGGTGATCCGCCGGCCGTCGGTGCCGGCCACCGCGGGACGCGGGCGGTCGGTGGGCACGGTGACGGTGGCGGTGGCGCCGCGCAGGCGCTCCTGCCACCAGGCCTGCTGGCGGGCCAGCTCGTCGGCCAGCTCGGTCTGCTGCCAGTACGCCACGTCGCCGTACTGGAGGGGCAGCGGCTCGAAGGCCGGTGCGCGGCCCTCCCGGCGGGCCGCGTAGGCGGTGGCGAGGTCGGCGAAGAACACGCCGATCGACCAGCCGTCGGCGGCGATGTGGTGCAGCACCAGGCTCAGCACCGCGCCCTCGGCGGTGCGCAGCAGGGTGGCCCGGACCGGCAGGTCCGCCGCGAGGTCGAACGGGCGGCGGGCGTCCTCCTCCAGCCGGGCGTCCACCTCGTCGGCGGGGACGTCGGCGGTGGCGAGGATCGGCGGGGCGGCGGTCAGCGGCCGCGGCCGGACCTCGCCGTCGACGGTCGGGTAGACGGTGCGCAGCACCTCGTGCCGGTCGAGGACGTCGGTGAGCGCGGCGGCCAGTGCGGCGGTGTCCGGCTCGCCGGCGAGGTGGAGGGCGAGGGGGATGTGGTAGGCCGCGCTGTCCGGCTCGTACTGGGCGAGGAACCACATCCGGCGCTGGGCCGAGGAGAGCGGGGCCGGGGCGCCCTCGGGGCGGGGCGCGATGCCCCGGCGGGCGGGCTCGGCGGTGCCGGCGTCCCGGGCGGCCTTCGCGGCCTTGGCCGCGGCGAGCCGACGGCGGAGCAGCTCCTGGCGTCTCGCCTCCCGGTCCGGCCGGTCGCCGGTGGTGTGCTGGTCGCTCATACCGTCTCCCCCGTCAGTGCGCCGATGCCGTCCTCGGCGTCCATGCCGTCCATGCCGTCGATCTCGTCGATCTCGTCGAGCAGTCGCTCCTCTATTCGGCGGGCCATCGCGGCCAGGGTGCGGGACTCGAAGACGCTGCGCAGCGGCAGGTCGATCTCGAAGGTGTCGCGGACCCGGGCGGCCATGCGGGTGGCGAGCAGCGAGTGGCCGCCGAGCGAGAAGAAGTCGTCGTGCCGGGAGACCCGCTCGACGCCGAGGACCTCCTGCCAGAGGTCGGCCAGCAGCTCCTCGCAGTCGCCCTCCGGCGGGGCGCCGGCACCGCCGGAGGGCGGCACCGGCAGCGCGGCCCGGTCGATCTTGCCGCTGGGGGTCAGCGGCAGCCGGTCGAGCAGGACGAGCGCGGCAGGCACCATGTAGTCGGGCAGCCGGGCGCCGAGCGCGGTGCGCAGCGCGTCCTCCCCGACGGTGCCGTCGGTGACGGCGTACCCGGCGAGGACGGGACCGGCCGGGCCGTCGGCCAGCCGGGCGGCGCCGGCGGTGACACCGGGGACGGCGGTCAGCGCGGCCTCGATCTCGCCGAGTTCGATCCGGAAGCCGCGCAGCTTGACCTGGGCGTCGGTGCGGCCGTGGTACTCCAGCCGGCCGTCGGCGCGGCGGCAGGCGAGGTCGCCGGTGCGGTACATCGGCGCGCCCCCGGGGCGGCCGGGCTCGGGGACGAACCGCTCGGCGGTGAGGTCCGGGCGGCCGTGGTAGCCGAGCGCGACACCGTCGCCGGCGATGCAGAGCTCGCCGATGCCGTTGACCGGGACGGGCCGCCCGGCCGTGTCGAGCAGGTGCAGCCGGGTGTTGGCGACGGGCGCGCCGAGCGCCACCACCCCTCCGTGGGCGACGAGTTCGGGCGTGACCCGCTGGATGGCGGACCAGACGGTGGTCTCGGTGGGGCCGTAGAGGTTCCAGAGCGCGCCGGTGCGCTTCAGCAGGGCCTCGGCGAGGTCGGCGGTGAGCGCCTCGCCGCCGCAGAGCGCGGTCAGCCCGGGTCTGCCCGGCCAGTCGGCCTCCAGGAGCAGCCGCCAGGTGGCCGGGGTCGCCTGGAGGTGGGTGACCTCGCGCCGCTCCAGCCAGTCGGCCAGCGCACGGCCGTCGGTGGCGGTGGCGCGGTCGGCGATCTCCACCCGGGCGCCGGTGACCAGGGGCAGCCACAGCTCCAGGCCGGCGATGTCGAAGGTCACGGTGGTGACGGCGGCCATCACGTCGCTCGCGGTGAGGCCGGGTTCGCGGCCCATCGAGGTGAGGAAGTTGACGATCGCGCGGTGCGGGACGGCCACGCCCTTGGGCGTGCCGGTGGAGCCGGAGGTGTAGAGCAGGTAGGCGCGGTCCTCCGGCCCGACCGGGACGGCCGGCAGCTCCGGGGCGGCGGCCGCCTGCGGGCCGTCGACCAGCACGACGGCCAGCCCGTCGAGCAGCGCGTCCCCGGCGGTGGACCGTTCGGCGACCAGCAGGGTGACACCGGCGTCGTCGAGCACCGCCCGGTTGCGGGCGAGCGGCTGGTCGATGTCGAGCGGCAGGTAGGCGGCGCCGCTGCGCAGCACGCCGAGCAGGGCGGCGGGCAGCAGCCGGCCGCGCCGGACGGCGACCGCCACCAGGGTGCCGGGGCCGGCCCCGTGCCCGGCCAGCAGATGGGCCAGCCGGCCCGCGGTGGCGTCGAGTCCGGCGTAGTCGAGGACGCCGTCGGCGGCGGAGACGGCCACCGCCTCCGGGGTGCGGGCGGCCTGGGTGGCGACCAGCTCGTGCAGACGGAGGTCGGGCAGCGCCGCCGCGGGGCCCTCGGCGGGCGCCACGGCGTCCGGCCCGGTGGCCGGGAGCATCGCCAGCTCGCCGAGCGGGCGGTCCGGTTCGGCGACGGCGGCGGCCAGCAGGGCCACCAGGTGGTCCAGCGCGGCCCGGACGGACCGCTCGTCGTAGCGCGAGGTGCGGTACTCGGCGGAGAGCAGCGGGCCCTCGGCCGGGAACTCCAGGAACAGCGACAGGTCGGTCTTGGCCGTGCCGTTGCACACCTCGGCGACGAACTGCAGGCTGAGGCCGGGGAGTTCGAGGCCGGCCACCGGGTGGTTCTGGACCGCGAGCAGGACCTGGGCGATCGGTGAGGCGGTCAGCCCGGCGGAGCCGCCGACCCGGCGGACGTGCTCCAGGAACGGGTAGCCGCTGTGCTCGGCGGCCTCCAGCACCACCGGACGCACGCGGGCGACCAGTTCGCGGAAGGTGTCGGTGCCGGCCACGTCGAAGCGGAGCGCGACGGTGTTGATCAGCGAGCCGAGCACCTGCTCCAGCTCGGGCACCGGGCGGACCGCGAACGGGCTGAGCACCGCGAGGTCCGTGCGGCCGCTGTAGCGGTGCAGCACGCCGCCGAGCGCGGCCAGCACGGCCATGTAGAGGCTGGCGCCCTCCTGCGCGGCCCAGCGCTCGGTGGCCCGGATCAGCTCGGTGTCGAGCCGGCGGGCGATCCGCCGGCCGGCCGTGTCGTACGGGTTGGGGTGCGGGCGGTCGCCGGGCAGGTGCTGATCGGCGTCGAGGCCGAACAGCCCGTCGCCCCAGCGCAGCGCGCCGTCGCGGGCGGCCGCGTGGGCGCGCTCCTCCCAGCGGGCGATGTCGGAGAACTGCAGCTGAGGCTCGGCGAGTTCCCCGCCCTGGTAGGCGCGGCCGAGTTCGGCCAGCAGCAGCCCGGCGGCCCAGCCGTCCATCGCGGCGTGGTGGACGGTGATCAGCAGCTCGTGCCGGTCGGTCCCGGTTCGCACGGCGAGGGCGCGCAGCAGCTGCCCCCCGGCGAGGTCCAGCGCCCGGGCGGCCTCGGCGCGCAGCGCGGCGTCCAGCTCCTCCTCGCCGGCGCCGGCGAGGTCGAGCAGCGGCACGTCGACGGGGTACGGCGGGCGGATCTCCGCGGTCACCTCGCCGTCGCGGTCGGCGAACGCGGTGCGCAGCACCTCGTGCCGGCGGACCACCTCGCTCAGCGCCCGGCCGAGGGCGGACCGGTCCAGGGTGCCGACGGCGCGGAAGCGCAGCGGCACGTTGTAGAGCGGACTTCCGGGCTCCAGCGACTCGTGCAGCCAGAGCTCGCGCTGGAAGCCGGTGGGGCGGGCGGGCAGCGCGGCCTCCCGCACGGGCGGGGCGACGGACGGACGGCCGCCGCCCCCCTTGGCGACCCGGACGGCGAGCGCGGCGACGGTCGGCGCGGCGAAGAACTCGGCCAGCGGGACGCGGGTGCCGTAGGCGCGCTCGATCCGGGCGAGCAGTCCGGCGGCGAGCAGCGAGTGCCCGCCGAGGTCGAGGAAGACGTCGTGCACGCCGACCTGCGGGACGCCGAGCAGTTGCTGCCAGAGCTCGGCGATCCCGGTCTCGACCGGGGTGCGGGGTGCGACGAACAGCCCCTGGTCGCCCCGGCTCCGGGCGACCGGCGGGAGCGCCCTGCGGTCGGTCTTGCCGTTGGGGGTCAGCGGCAGCCGCGCCAGCACGCCGACGGCCAGCGGCACCATGTAGCCGGGCAGCGCCGCGGCGCAGTGCGCGCGCAGCTCGGCCGCGGTGGGGTCGGCGACGCCGGGCCCGGGCTGGACGAAGGCGGCGAGGTAGTCGCCGGCCTCGTCCCGCTGGACCACGGCGGCGGCGGCCTCGACGGCGGGGTGGGTCGCGAGCACCGCCTCGATCTCGCCCAGCTCGACGCGGAAGCCGCGTACCTTCACCTGGTGGTCGACCCGGCCGTGGTACTCCAGCTCCCCGCCCGGCAGGCGGCGCACCAGGTCCCCGGTGCGGTAGCAGCGCTCGCCGTCGACGGTGACGAAGCGCTCCTCGGTGAGGTCCGGGCGGCCGTGGTAGCCGCGGGCGAGGCCCTCGCCGGAGAGGTACAGCTCACCGATGCCGCCGTCCGGTACGGCGCTCCGCCGCTCGTCGAGCACGTGGCCGGTGGTGCCGGGCAGCGGGCGGCCGATCAGCGGCTCCTCGCTGCCGCCCCGGTCGACCAGCGACCAGGTGGAGTAGACGGTGTCCTCGGTGGGCCCGTAGAGGTTGTAGACCCGCTCGACCCGCGGTTCGCCGTAGACCTGGTCGGCCAGTCGGCGCGGCAGCGCCTCGCCCGCCAGGTTGACCACGCGGACGCCACCCGGCAGGCCCCTGCCGCCGGGAAGGGCGCCACCGCGCAGCAGCGCCGCCATGGCGCTCGGCACGGTGTTGACCAGGGTCACCTCGTCGCGGGCCGGCAGCTCGGGCAGGGCGAGCACGTTCTCCGCCACCACGACCGTGCCGCCGACGGCGAGCGGGAAGAACAGCTCGTAGACCGAGATGTCGAAGCAGACCGAGGTGCCGAACAGCACACCCGCGGCGTCGGCCGGCCCGTAGGTCCGGGCGGCCCAGCGGAGCATCGCGTTGACGCCGCGCTGGGTGACCGCGACGCCCTTGGGCCGGCCGGTGGAGCCGGAGGTGTAGAGGACGTAGGCGAGGGAGTCGGCGCCGCCGCCCGGGGCGAGCGGTGCGCGGGGGCTCTCGGCGTCGGTGTACAGCAGGGTCGCGCCGGCGCCGGCCAGCAGGTGCTCGTGGGCGCGGTCGGTGAGGACCACGGGCGCCTGCGCGTCGCCGATCACCAGCTCCAGCCGGTCCCGCGGGTAGGCCGGGTCGAGCGGCACGTAGGCGCCGCCGGCCCGCAGGACCGCCAGCAGGGCGATCACGAGGTCCGCCGTGCGCGGCAGGCAGACCGCCACCAGGGTTTCGGCGCGTACCCCTGCGGCGGCCAGGCGGCCGGCCATCGCGTCGACGGCGGCGGCCAGCTCGCGGTAGGTCAGCCGCCGGTCGCCGTCGATCACCGCCGTCGCCCCGGGTGTCCGGCCGACCTGTGCGTCGACCAGATCGGCCAGCGAGGCCGTCGGGTCCGGTGGAGCCAGTGGAGGAAGTCCCGTCGAACTCATCAACTCTCCTGAGGGATGGCCCTGCGCCGACTTGTGGTCGGCTGGAAATGGGCGGTGTGCCCTCGGAGATGGTGGGGTAACGGTCTGCGGATGACCAGCACATCTCCATCACTCGTTCGATATGCCGGAAAGATCACCTGCCCATCACCACGGAGCGGTACGGGTACGTGACGGTTCGTCGACGATTCCTGCCGGTTGCCGAAGCCCGTGACATCGGCGCGCGGTGCCGATACGGTCTCCCCAGCAGCCGACGGAGCATCAGCTCCGGGGCGGCAAAGGGCCTTCGACCTCGGATGTCTTGACCTGAACCCGTCATTTCGGTGCCTGAAGCAGCGTCAGCCGGCCACCCCCGAAGGCTCACGACCCCCTCGGCGGCGCCCGCCGTACGCGGCCGGCCGCACCACCGCCGCGCGACCGCTCGATCCGGCCCGCCTTCACGCGGTACGCACATGTCCGTAGCGGGTCCGGCCCTTCGCCCGGATTCCGGCGGATCGGGGCGGCCCGGCCACGCCCCGGCCCCCGGCTCGGCACCCGCCCCTTCACCCGCCCCTGCGCCCGGGCGCAGGGGCGGGGCGGCGGCGGCCCCGCGAGGGGTGAGAATGGACGCCATGTCCCGACGCCGCTCCGCGCCCCGCGCCGCCACCCCCGCACCCCGCCTGCTGCCCTCCTCGCCCTGCCCCTGCGGCCTGTCCGCCGCGTACGGCGACTGCTGCGGGCGCTACCACCGGGGCCTGGCCGCCGCGCCGACCGCCGAGGCGCTGATGCGCTCGCGCTTCAGCGCCTTCGCCGCCCACGACGAGGCGTACCTGCTCCGCTCCTGGCACCCCGACACCCGGCCGGACGCGATCGACGTCGATCCCACGCTGCGCTGGACCGCGCTGGAGGTGCTCTCCACCACCGACGGCGGCCGCTTCCACGCCGAGGGCACCGTCGCCTTCCGCGCCCACTACACCGAGGGCCGCGACCAGGGGATCCTGACCGAGCACAGCCGCTTCGTCCGGTACGAGGGCGCCTGGGTGTACCTGGACGCCCTCTCGGTGGACTGACCGGCCCCCGGACCGGGCCGCGCCGGACCGGACCCGACCGGCCGCCGGCGGCGCACCGGCGGCGGCTACAGGTAGTCGTCCAGCCGGGCGAGGGCGAAGCCCTGCGCGGTGACGTCGTTCACGACCTTGCGGAGCAGGTCGGGCATGGTGCCCGGCCACAGGTCGGGGCCCCGGAAGTGGGTGAGGATGATGTCCCCCGCGTGCAGCCGCTGGTCGTCGTAGCGGTACTCCATGTGGTCGGGGAAGGCCTCCTCGTTCCAGAGCGGCACCGCCTCGATGCCGCAGGAGGCGGCGGCCCGCAGGGTGTCGTCGTTGTACTCGCCGTACGGGGGCCGGAACAGCCGGGGCCGGGTGCCGATCTGCCCCTCCAGCTGGTCCTGCTGGCGGCAGATCTCGTCCCGCTGCACGTCGTAGCCGAGCACCTTGAGGTTGCGGTGGTTGATGGTGTGGTTGTTCACCGCGTCGCCCTGGGCGGCGAGGTCGCGGAAGTAGCCGTAGTCGGCGCGCGCGAGGTAGTCGGCGACGAAGGTGCTGAGCGGGATTCCGAGCTCCGCCGCCATCCGGGAGAACTCCGGGTCCTTCTCCGCGCCGTCGTCGACGGTCAGGAAGACGATCTTCTCGTCGGTCGGGACGCGGTACACCACCGGCGGCCGCCCGTCCTGGAGCCGCACCCCCTGCACCGGCTTCAGCTCCGGCTTGGACGCCGGTGGCCGCGGCGCCCGCAGCGGCAGCCGGTCCACCCCCCAGCGCCGCGCGGTCTCCAGCGCCTCGCGGACGGCCGTCTCCCGGCGCGCCACCGCCTCGCTGCTGGTCTCCTCCTCCGCCCGGGCCAGGCCGGGCAGCGCCAGCGGCACGGCCGGCGGCCGGGGTCCGCCCCGCTCGGCGGTGGGGGTGGCGGCCGGATCGGCCGGGGCGGGGGCGGCGCTCAGACCGGCCCGCGAGGACGGCGCCTGGTGTCCGGTCGGCGCGGCGCAGCCGGCGATCACCGCCACCAGGCAGACCGCCGCCACGAGGCTGGCGCCGGCCCGGTGACCGCCCCTCAACCCCCCATTAATACGATGATCTGATGGTGTGTCCATGGAGCACTGCTCCCCCGCCACGCCCACCGGCCAATCCCACCGTCACCCACCCGGCGCAACACCGGTCCGCGCAGGTCACCGGGCCGTCCAGCCCGGATAACCGTTCGCGCCGGGCACCGTCCGGCGCCGATAATCCGGCGCATGACCACCACCACCCCGCGCACGAACGACCTCTGGGCCATCGAACGGGCCGATGTGACCTCCGAGGAGGCGCAGGCACTCCTGCGCGCGTACTACATCGACGTCGCTAACCGGTACTACCGGCTGCACCTGGGCCGGGACGGCACGCCCGAGGAGATCGAGACCGGTCTGGCCGACTCCCCCAGTGACGACCTCGCGGAGCCGACCGGCCTCTTCCTGCTCGGCCGCCTCGGCGGGGCCGCGCAGGCCTGCGCCGGCCTGCGGGTGCTCGACGACCGCACGGTGGAGCTGACCAGGGTCTTCGTCCGGCACGCGGCCCGCGGCACCGGCGGCGGCGGGCACCTGCTCGCCGCCGTGGACGAGGGCGCCCGAGCGCTCGGCGCCGACCGCGTCGTGCTCGACACCCGGCTCGACCTCGTCGAGGCCCGGGCGCTCTACACCCGGCACGGGTACCGCGAGATCCCGGCGTACAGCAGCGGGGCGTACGCCGAGGTCTGGTACGGCAAGGACCTCACCGAGCAGTAGGGGAAAGGCGGTTGACGCCGGTCGCGGCCCACCGGCCGGCGGGGCGGGGGTGGGAGGGGGCGGCACGCGCGGCGGGCCCGAAGTCCAGCCCGGGCGGCGCATCCACACCGGAGATTCGTCGCGCCCCGCGGCTCGCGCGGGGCGACGGCTGGCGGCGAGCGGGCTCGGCGGGGCGGTTTCCCGTCCCCAGCTCCCGCCCCCGCCCAGGAGTCGCGTGGCGGGCGGGGGTGAGAGCATGAAGAACGGCCGCCGGACCTGGCCAGGTACTCCGACGGCCGTGGCCCCGTCCGTCAGGGGGCGGAGCACTTCGAACGCTATGACAGCCCGCAGCCACTCGGCTACCGCGGTGGGCCGTCCGGGGGACGCCGCGTGTCGCGCGGCCTCCCGGACCGTCCGACCGATCCGCTACGATCCGTGCTCGAAAGGTCGCCCTGCGGCACCGGCGGACCTCGCCGCCGCACTCCGGGACACGACACGAAAGCGGTGATCACCCTGGCCAGGCCGCGCTCCGCCCTCGTCCTCGCCCTGGCACTCGCGACGGCGGTGCTCGGCGCCGCGGTGCCGCCCGGCGCGGCCGCGGCGGACGCTCCGGCCGCCGGCGTCGGTGACCCGGTCTTCCCCCGGCTCGGGAACGCCGGCTACGACGTGCAGGGCTACGACCTCGACCTCCGCTACCGCCCCGACAGCCGCACGGTGGACGGCACCGCCGTGCTGACGGCGCGGGCGCTCACCGCCCTGCCCAGCCTGGAGCTGGACGCGCTCGGCCTGGACGTGCACGCCGTCCGGGTCGACGGCCGGCCGGCCGCGTTCCGGGCGCACGACGAGAAGCTGACCGTCGTCCCAGCCCGTCCGGTGCGCCGCGACGCCACGCTCCGGGTGACGGTCGACTACTCGGCCGACCCCGCCGCGAAGCTGCCGCACACCGGCTGGGTCCCCACCCCCGACGGTTTCGCGGTGGCCGGTCAGCCGGACGGCGCGCACACCGTGTTCCCGTGCAACGACCACCCGAGCGACAAGGCCCGCTTCACCATCGCCGTCACCGCGCCGGACGCTCTGTACGGGGTGGCCAACGGCCGGCTCACCACGACCGAGCGGCGCGACGGCGGGCAGACCACCCGCCGGTACGTCTCGCGCGAGCCGATGGCCACCGAGCTGGTGCAGGTGTCGGTCGGCGACTACACGGTGCGCGAGCGCACCGGCCCGGACGGGCTGCCCCTGCGGGACGTCGTCCCGACCGCGCGCGCCGCCGATCTGGAGCCCGCCCTCGCGCTCACCCCGGGCCAGCTGGCCTGGGCCGAGCAGCACCTCGGGGCTTTCCCGTTCGAGACGTACGGGCTGCTGCCCGCCAACACCGACGACCCGGCGGCCTTCGGCTTCACCGGGCTGGAGACGCAGACCCTCACCCTCTACAAGCCGAACTTCCTGCGCCAGCCCGAGCCCCTGATCGGCTCGCACATGATGCACGAGCTGGTGCACTCGTGGTTCGGCGACAGCGTCTCACCGCGCACCTGGGCGGACCTCTGGCTGAACGAGGGCCACGCCGACTTCTACGGCCTGATGTACCGCTACGAGCGCGGCTGGCCGGACTCAGGCGGCTTCGCCACCCTCACCGACCGGATGCGCGACGTGTACGCCAAGGGCGACCAGTGGCGCCACGACTCCGGCCCGGTCGCCGCGCCGACCGCCGCCGACCTCTTCGACAGCCAGCGGTACACCGGCGGGGCCCTGGTGCTGTTCGCCCTGCGCGAGCGGGTCGGGGCGGCCGCCTTCGACCGGATCGAGCGGACGTTCCTCCGACAGCACCGGGACGGCACGGCCACCACCGCGGACTACATCCGGACCGCCTCGGAGGTGTCCGGCCAGGACCTCACCGCCTTCCTCACCGAGTGGCTCTATGGCGACCGGACCCCGGCCATGCCGGGCCACCCGGACTGGACCGTCACGCCGGTCACGCCGACCGACCGCGCGGCCGACCGGTCCGCCCCGGCGCCGCGCGGCAGCGGGACGCTCTGAGCCGGTCCCCCTCCGGAGGGCCGGCCCCACCCGGTGCGGCGGGTCCCGCCCCGCCCCGCCTCCCGGCCGGCCACCGTCGCCACGGCCCCGCCGTACGCCGGAGCGCGCCGGTCCGGTGCGCTCGGGCGCCCATCGCGCGCCCTGTACGACGGGGGTCCACGGGCGCATCGTGGTCACACGGCCCGCCCGCCGCCCGGCCGAGTTCCGGCCGGCTCGCGGGCCGTCCAAGCTCCGCGCGGTGGCCGGCCCCGCCGACCCGCTCCGGACGATGCCGAGGCCCCGCCCGCGACGCCCGGCGGGGGCCGCGGCGCCGGTCCGCGACGCACTGCTGGAAGATGTGCCCTTCCGGCAGGCAACCCGTTCGACCTCCCATCGCGTTCAGCAGCCGTGAGTAGGACGACGACGGCACGGCCACCACGGCCGGCGATGACGGCGGGAACGACGGGAGCACCATGGCGGGGGCGGCACGATGAGGGATGCGACACCGGACTTCGAGGAGTTCGTCGCCGCCCGCAGCCCGCGCCTGCTGCGGATGGCCTGGCTGCTGACCGGCGATCCGCACCTCGCCGAGGACCTGCTGCAGACGGCGCTCGCCAAGGTCTGGCCCCGGTGGGAGAAGATCGCGATCGACCGACCGGAGGCGTACGTCCGGCGGGTGCTGGTGAACTCGCACGTCTCCTGGTGGCGGCGCCGTTGGCACGGGGAACTGCCGCACGGCGAACTGCCGGAGCAGCCCGTGACCTCGGACCCGTTCGAGGAGCTGGTGGTCGGCGAGGTGGTGGCCGCCGCCGTCCGGGCACTCCCGCCGCGGCAGCGCGCGGTGGTCGTGCTGCGGTACTTCGAGGACCTGAGCGTCGAGGAGACCGCCGAGGCACTCGGCTGTACCACGGGCACGGTCAAGAGCCAGACGCACCGGGCGCTGCAGGCCCTGCGCGGCAAGATGCCCACCCGGGAGCTGCTGCTGGAGGGGGGACGCCGTGACCTGGTCTGACCCCGACCGCCCCGACCGCCGGCCCGGACACCCCTGGCCCGGACACCCCGGCTTCGGCGACCCCGTGCTCGGCGCCCCCGACGGCCTCTCGATGGCGGACGCCGAGGTGGAGGACGAGCTGCGCGTGCTGCTGCAGCGGGCCGCCCCGCACCTGCCCGCGCCCGCCGACCGGATGGACCGGATCCGCGAACTCGCCGCCCGCAACCGCCGCCGGCGCCGGGCGGCCGGGCTCGGGGCCGGGCTGACCGGGGGCCTGCTCGCCGCCGCGCTGGCCGCCGCCCCGGCCATCGCCCCCGCGCCGACGCACACCGCCCTGCGCCCCTCGGCGGGCGGACCGGCCGCCGACGCACCCGGGAACGGGGCCCCGTCGCCGAGCCTGCCACCGGAGGGCGCGAGCCCGGCGCCGAGCGTCTCCCCGAGCTCCCTGCCCGTCGCCGAGGACGACTGGCAGGCCGTCCGGTACCCGGAACTCAACAGTGTGATCATCCGGGTGCCGCCGGGCTGGTCCACCCTGGTCGTGCGCTCCCCCGACCCGCTGCGCGCGACCGGGTACACGGCCAGCCAACCGCTGGCGGGCGGGCCCGAGTGCGCGTCCGAGCCGGGCTACTGCACGCCCCTCACCGCCCTGGCGACCGACGGCGCACTCGTCAGCATGACCCTGCTCAGGGACCCGGCCTACCTCGGGAAGATCGCGGGGACCACGATGGCCGTGCAGGACTCCACGATCGACAAGGAGTGCAGCCTCCGCGGCGGCACCAGCCAGCTCACCGGGCACCGGACCATCGCGCTGGGCGACGCCGTGGCGGTGGTCGAGCTGACCGCCTGCCTGAACCACGCGTCCACCCGGACCCTGGGCCTGGTCCAGAAGATCGTCGACTCCGTCCGGATCACCGGCGGCGCCTCGGGGGTCGCCGACGGCAGCCTGGTCGACTGAACGCGCCCGGCCCCGCTCCGCCCACCCCGCATCCCGAAGGCGGTCCCACCATGGCCCTGCCCCGTCGCACCCTCGTCGGCCTGATGCTGCTCCTGCTGGGCTGCGCGCCCGCCACCGCGGGCCCGGCGGCCGCCCCGTCCGCGCCGCCGCGGCCCGGACCCCCGGCGACCTGGGCCGCGGCCGAGCCCCCGCC